>NZ_BMAQ01000016.1 GCF_015472005.1 Insulibacter thermoxylanivorax
AGGCGCTACATTGCCTGTACCTAGAGGCTCATTGCTGATCCCAATCGGCTGATTCCCTTGATATGGAGTTTGCAGTGTTTGCGGCAAGCTCGGAATGACAGATTGTGGAATGAGTTGGTCATTTTTCTTGTCATCGAAGGATGCGACACCGCTGTACATCGGATGATTAGCAAAATGTTGAGGAATCGTGCTCATGTGTTGTTGGTTCATCACCGCGAATGGTGATGTTTGCAATGGCACATTGGACATACCGCTGGACACATTGCTCGGACCATATTCATGAGGGACATTGACATCGCCATATGTCATACTTCCCATAGGAGTCATAGTCTGTCCCGAACCCGTCATCTCATAAGCACCGCTCACGTGATCCGATGCATCCCCATACTGATTGTTTCCTTGCAGATTGTTTGATCCTGTTGAATAGGTCTGCTGAGTTCCGCCCATGGATTGCATCTGCATGCCCTGCGTCTGCATATCTGTTCCGCCGGCACCTCCCGCTTCAACTGTTTGTGAAGGGAATTGCGTGAAGGGCGTCTCCACCTGACCAACTGGAGTAATCGAATGTCCGATCTCCGGCTGTCCTGGAGCGATGGAAACCGGTCCGGCTGCGATCTTAACCTTCATTCCCGGCGTGATCTTATCTGGATCTGTAATCTGTGGATTGATCGCCAACAGTTGATCCAGCCCCAGCCCATATTTTTCAGCGATCGACGAGAGCGTATCTCCCTCTTTCACGATGTAAATTCTCACTTGATGAATGCCTCCTTCAGTGCTAATTCGCTATATCATATGCACTTGGTAGGCGATTGTCATTAATTTCTCTAAACATCGCTGAACGATGCTTCATACATCGTTTCCGCTGGATGCTTGCGTTCCATGAATCGATGCTTTCTGTCGTCTCACGCACCAGTCCGCATCTACGCGCACTGAATCGATACTATATGTCGTCTCGTACAGCGGTTCCGCTTCACGCACACTGAATCGATACTTTCTGTCGTCTCACGCATCAAGTGCTGCCGTCACCCGCCAAAAAGCCCCTGCGCTGCAACCTTTGCAGCACACAGGGGCTGTAAACTGTAATTTTATATGTTCGGCTAGTTGTTCAACTATGTGTTCGACGAATCACTTGCCTTCATCCAAACGCCTGATCAATCGGCCCAATAAGCGGTCCGAACCCTCATGTCCGATTGATTAATCGTAATTGACCTTCACGCCGTCGATCTCGACGATTTTGCGGAATTCCTCGAGCAGATGCGTAGTGATCGGGCCGGCCTTGCCTTCGCCGATGATGCGGGAATCCACTTCACGCACTGCGATGCATTCGGCAGCCGTTCCTGTCAAGAATACCTCGTCTGCAACGTAGACATCATGCAGCGAGAACGGCTCTTCCTTCACCGTATAACCTTCCTTGCGAGCGATCTCGATGATCGTGTTGCGCGTGATGCCTTCGAGCGCACCGAGATAAGTCGGAGGTGTATAGATCACGCCGTTCTTGATGATGAAGATGTTGTCTCCCGTACACTCGACGACATATCCTTGGCTGTTGAGCATCAATGCTTCGCCTGCTCCGACGAGATTCGATTGAATCTTTGCGAGGACGTTGTTCAGATAGTTGAGGGACTTGATCTTCGGATTGAGCGCATCCGGCAGATTGCGCCGTGTCGAAACACTGACAATGACCAGACCGTTCTTGTAAGCTTCTTCCGGATACAGCGCCAGTTGTTCGACGATGATAACAACATTCGCCCTTTCGCAGCGGCGCGGATCCAGTCCCAGGTTCCCCGGACCGCGGGAGACGACAAGACGGATATAACCATCGCGCAGCCCGTTGCGGCGGATCGTCTCAACAAGAGCCTCCTGCATCTCATCATAAGTGAGAGGAATCTCCAAGCTGATCGACTTCGCGGAATCATACAGGCGATCCAGATGCTCTTTGCACTTGAAGATATTGCCGTTGTAGATACGGATCCCTTCAAAAATCCCGTCGCCGTATAAGAATCCGTGATCATATACCGAGATCTTCGCATTTTCCTTCGTTACGAATTCGCCATTAAGATAAATCCATTGTTGTTGCGACATCGTTATCTACACCTCCGATTGTGATGTTTCATATGAGTAACTTGGGTATGAACCCAATATGCGAACCTGACAGCCGATCGCTTCGATCTCGCTGATCGCCGCAGGAAGCAGTACGGAATCCAGCGAGCCCATAATATCGATAAGAAAATAGTAACTTCCCAGCTTCTTCCTGGTCGGACGGGATTCGATGCGAGTCAGGTTGATCCTCCGCCAGGCAAACGCCGATAACACCTGATGAAGTGCCCCTGGATAATCCTCTGGCAGCGTGACTTGCAAGCTTGTCTTATATGTGTCCGTTGGCTTAATCTGAATCGGCTGTTTGCCCACCAGGATGAAACGCGTAAAGTTATTCTTATGATCCTGGATATCTTGCGCTAACACCTGCAGTCCATATCGGCGTGCTGCAAGTACCGTGCCGATCGCTGCAACTCCCGCATCGCCGCTTGTCTTTACCAAGCGAACGCCCTCTGCAGTGCTGCTGACATGTTCCAATTCCGCATGGGGCAAGTACTTCTTAAGAAATTGGCTGCTTTGAGCAATGGCCACTGGGTGCGACATCACTTTGCGAATGCCAGCCAGCTTGACCGCTAAGAGATCCTTCTCACCTGCAGATTCTTCAGAACGTTCATCAGATACAGTTCCAGAAGTAGCCCTGGCATGTGCGTCAGATGCGGTCCCCGTGCTGAGCTCAGACCTTGCATCAGAAGCAGCCATTGAGGAGACCTCAGAATGTACATCAGAAGCAGTTCCAGGAGGATCTCCTGAAGAAGCCTCAGAAGGGGCGAACCCGATCAGATTCTGCCGCGGCGGATATACCCACTCCGCTTGAATCGGCAGATCGACCTCGTGGATGAGCCAATCCATATGCAGACTGACCGATCCTTCGATTGTATTCTCTATGGGAATGACACTGTAGTCAGTACGGCCTTCTGCTGTCGCCGTGAATACCTCGGAGATCAGCCGATAGGGGATCAGTTCAACATCCATGCCGGCGAATAGGTGTTCGGCTGCTTCCTCCGACACCGTGCCTTCCGGCCCAAGAATCGCTATGCGTGTCATGCCCTTGTTTCTCCTTTAAATCTATCGATAAATGTACCTGTTTCGCTATCCAGTGTCAACAATTCGACACCTTTCGGCGCTGGTGCTAACCACATCGTTGTCGCTTCGATCCCCGCTTCTTGTAAGGTCTCCTTGAAGAAGGTCTCCAGTTTCCCCTTCTCCTCGCTTCGTGCATCCACGAAGGCTAACATCGTCGGACCAGCCCCGCTCAGAGCAACCCCTAATGCCCCATGCTTGGGCGCCAGCTCCAGGATGTGGGACATGCCCGGGACGAGCGCCGCTCGATACGGCTGATGTAGCCGATCCTGCATCGCCTCGGCCAGCAGATCCAGGCGGCCGGCGCTTAATGCAGCAACTAGTACCGAAGAATGGCTGAGATTATAAATAGCATCCCCCATCGGGACTTCCTCCGGCAGCACCGATCTCGCATGCTTCGTCGACAGCTCGTACTCCGGAATCACGACCAGTACTTCCAGATGTTCATGCGGCTCGATCCGCACATGATAAGCACGCTTGCCGTCCCACATCGCAGCGACGATGCCGCCGAACAGAGAGGCACCAACATTGTCAGGGTGTTTCTCAATCGCTGTTGCGATCTGGAAGAGCTCATCCTGCGAGAACGGCTGCTCAATAAGCGCATTGGCCGCTGCGAGTCCGCCGACAATCGCCGAAGCACTGCTTCCGAGTCCCCGCGTCAGCGGGATCTCGCTGTACATCGAGATCTTCAGCTCCTGCTCCGATAACCCCGCCTTAGTGAAGACTTGCTGCGCCACGGTATAGACCAAATTCGACTTGTCCGTCGGAACGCCTGCCATATGCTCTCCATAGAGCTTAATCTCTGTACGGTCCGCAAGTTCCATCTCCAACCAGGCATACAGATTCAATGCCATGCCAAGACAATCGAATCCAGGTCCCAGATTGGCTGTACTTGCGGGTACTTTGACGCATATCTTGCTGCTCATGATCAACGGTCACCTTCTAACTTACGAATAGCCTCCATAACCGCTGCTTCCGTATCCGGTACAACGATCGGATCGCTCTTGACCGCATCGATTGCGTTGTTCGGGTCCTTCAGCCCATGACCCGTCAGCACGCAGACGATCGTCTCGCCGCCTTGGAAATACCCTTCCCGATGCAGTTTCATCACGCCTGCGATCGAGGCTGCCGATGCGGGTTCAGCAAAAATCCCTTCCTTAGCTGCGATCTGCTTGTAAGCATCCAGAATCTCTTCGTCCGTAACATAATTGATCTGTCCCTTGGATTCTTCCGCTGCCTGCACAGCGCTCTTCCAAGAGGCCGGATTGCCGATGCGGATCGCTGTGGCGACGGTTTCCGGATTGGGGATCGGCTCGCCTTTCACGATTGCCATGGCCCCCTCGGCTTCGAAGCCGATCATCTTCGGCAGCTTGCTTGCCTTGCCCAGCCCATGGTATTCCTTAAACCCTTTCCAATAGGCGGTGATATTGCCCGCGTTGCCTACCGGGATCGCCAGGAAGTCCGGCGCCTCGCCCAGTTGATCGACGACTTCAAAGGCCGCCGTCTTCTGTCCCTCGATGCGGTATGGATTGATGGAATTCACGAGCGTGATCGGATGCTTCGCGGTGATCTCTCGAACAATATCCAGCGCCCGGTCGAAGTTTCCTTCGATCGCGATGACCTTCGCTCCGTAGATGATCGCCTGTGCCAGCTTGCCGAGGGCGATGTTGTTGTTCGGAATCAAGACGATGCTGCTGAGGCCAGCCCGTGCCGCATAAGCCGCAGCAGAAGCGGAGGTGTTGCCCGTCGAAGCGCACATGATCGTCCGACTGCCCTCTTCTTTCGCCTTCGCTACGGCCATAACCATCCCTCTGTCCTTGAAGGAACCCGTCGGGTTGAGCCCTTCATACTTGAAATAGATGTTCAGATTCAGCTCTTCCGATAAGCGCTCGGCACGGATCAGCGGCGTATTGCCTTCATGGAGCGTGATCATCGGTGTGTGCTCTGTGATCGGCAGATATGCTTTGTACGTTTCTAATAATCCTGGATATCTCATACACTGTTAACCCCTTTAGCGTTCGATTGTCCGCAAGCGGCTGCAGCCATCTGCGGTGACTGATCGAGAATAGCAGTTTATAAAGCTGATCATTATAGAACTACATAACGTCTGCATAACTTAAACGGAATATTAAACGTTACAACGTTATACGCTGTGTACACGGGTGCCATCATGATATCCCCATGTGATCTGCATGGGTGACTTGTATCAGAACGGTGATATGCATCAAAGCGAAGCTCTAGATCAGTGATGATGAGATCAGTGATGATGAGATCAGTGATGATGAGATCAGCGATGATTGGATCAGTGGTGCTCTAATTCAGCGGTACTCTGATGCTCCAGTTCATCACCGGATATACATCAGCAGCAATATACGCGTGCTCTGCTTTATCCTTCCACGCGATATACACTGCGTACCGCCTTCACCACTTCGATCTCTTCAAACTTGGCCAATGCCTTGTTAAGGCCCGCCTTGCTGGCATCATGGGTGATGATGATGATCTCCGTCTCCTGCTCATCCGTGCCGTTGTTCGGCAGCTGGAGCACGGATTCCAAACTGATGTCATAATCGGCAAAGATCTGCGTGATCTTGGCAAGCACGCCGGCCTTATCAGCCACATGGAGGCGCATGAAGTACTTGCTCACGATCTGCTCGTCGCTCTTCAGTTTCTTCTCGTTCATGATCATGCTGCTGCGGCTGCCGTTGATGCCCGTGAGCAGATTGCGCGTGACCGCCACGAGATCCGCCACCACGGAGGTTGCCGTAGGCATATCTCCCGCTCCGGGCCCGTAGAACATCGTCTCTCCGACAGCCTGCCCATATACATAGATCGCGTTGAACACGCCGTTCACCGAAGCCAGCGGATGGCTGTCCTTCACCATCGTCGGCTGTACGCTGATGCTGATCAGATCGTCTTGACGCTCCGCGATGCCGAGCAGCTTGATCGTATATCCGAGACGCTTCGCACTGGCGATGTCGTCGCTGGTCACCTTCGAGATGCCGCGAATATCCAGATCGTTCAGCGAGAGATGTACATGGAAGCCAAGGGAGCCAAGGATGATCATCTTATAGGCCGCATCGAAGCCCTCAACGTCGGACGTCGGATCCTGCTCCGCATAACCCAGACGCTGTGCTTCAACCAGCACATCTTCGTAGGACGCCCCTTCCTGCGTCATCTTCGTCAGGATATAGTTAGTCGTCCCGTTCACGATGCCGACGATCTTCGTGATGCGATCGCTGGAGAACCCTTCCACCAGCGTGCGCAGGATCGGGATTCCGCCGGCGACACTGGCTTCATACATGATATCGCAGCGCTTCTCAGCGGCCTTCGCCAGGATCTCCGGTCCGTGCAGCGCGATGAGATCTTTATTCGCTGTGATCACTTGTTTTCCCTTGTCGAGAGCAGCCAGGATGTATTCCTTAGTCTGCTCCACACCGCCCATCACTTCAACGATAACATCGATCTCCGGGTCATTGATAACTTCCCACGGATCTTCTGTAAGCAATGCCGGATCAACGGTAACCTTACGCGATTTGTTGATATCTCTTACCGCGATCTTGCTCAGCACAAGCTCCGCACCGGTCTGCCGCTGCAGATCCTCCTGATGTCCTTCCACGATGCGAACAACACCGGAGCCGACGGTGCCTAATCCAAGCATGCCGATTCTGATCTTCTTCATATCTATCTTCCTCCTCGCCTTACCTTATCCTTGACCGATGATTTCAGCACGAGTCACGCCTTCCGTCCGCTTCAGCACGTCCATCATCTGCGGGAGCAGTTTATCCGCCATGTGCGAAGTCTCAACGGTAATAACCACATTCGCGATGCCTTGCAGCGGGATCGTCTGGTTGATCGCCAGGACATTTCCCTCATGATCAGCGATAATCGCCAGCACCTTGGACAATATGCCCGCCCGATGGTGCAGATCGAGGGCGATGATCGCAAGCCGTTCACGGTCGAGGCGCGTCAGGTCATGGATCCCGTCCTTGTACTTATAGAATGCACTGCGGCTGATTCCAACTTGCTCTACGGCTTCATTCACCGTCTTGAATTCTCCGCTGGCCAATAATTGTTTCGCCTCAACGGTTTTGATCAGCGCTTCCGGCAAGATATCACGGCGAACCAGGTAGTAGCGTTCCATCTCGTCATTAACATAATTTGTCATCATTACCTGCCCTCCGTCCCACAGGATCGCAACCCAACAAAGTCCACTCTGAATAGACTCGTGTTTCCCTGATGTGGACATTATATCGAATTCAAGCCTTCCCTGCAATAGGCATCAACAAAAAAGCCAGCCAGACATGTTGGCTGACTTAAATCATATGAAAGCCGTCTTCACATTCATCCTTCGTCTCCACACCATCAAAGATAAGGCTCTCCACAGATCTGACCAAGAATGCTAGGATGACTGGGCCGTTTGTTTCTGCATTCTCTCCGTTCTCTCATAATAGATCGTCAACAGCTTCCGCATCCATGAATTGAACAGAAGGACCAAGGTTGCGCCGTTAAGCAGCAGGAACAGCACGCCGTCCCAGAAATAATAATCGGTCACCGGATAAGACAGATAATCTCTGCCGTGCTCTAAGAAGTGCAGGAATTGCGGGATCATGACATTGAAGAACAACCTGACGCTGAAGGCCAGCCCGGCAAGATAGAAGAACGTATACACCTTAACCGCCGTCACTTCCTTCCCCCTTCTTCTTCCAAACAGCCCCTTCATCCACTCATGGGTTCTTTCCTTTAGATTCAAAGCGCCCAGCGCCGTCTCCAGCACATAATAGAGGTCTGTCTTCATGAAGACGAAAGTTTGGAAGACCAACATGACGCACAGGTATAAGCTGGCCAGTTCCAGAATCTCGTAGAGCAAATCGTTCATCTCGGGATAGATCATCCGGATGATCAGTGTAAGCGACAGCATCACGGAATCATTCAGCATGCCGGCGATGTACGGGATGATCCGTTTGCGAGGAGGCAGTTTCCAGACTTCAGAGATATCCGTCTCGAGCACGAGGAAATACAAGCGATGGCCAAAACCATAGCTGGCAGAAACATCAAAGGAACGAGCAGCGAGAAAATGGCTGAACTCATGCATCGCTAACAGCCCTAAGCTTACTCCTGCCCAGATGATGACATTCACCGTCATCGACTCCACCATATGCATCGTATGGAGTTCAGGCAGCAGATCCGGACGCGTGATGAACAAAGTAATCCAACAACCAATCGCGGCAAAATACACGAGAATGAAGGGCGTGCGGAAGAGGAATCTGCCCAAACGATTCGGCCAGCTGTCAGGGTTATGGGCTGGCACGGCCTCTTCATCAGAGATCTCCCGCAGTGTGCGGCCGTCTACCTCCGCTATTAGGTCCAGTTCAAGCAGCGCAGATACGAATTCGATCATATCGATCTCTTCATCGGGGTAACGTTCCTTCAGCTGTACTTCGATCTCATGAAGCGGCATTCCCGCTTGCAAAGCCCGGATGGCATCCACACTGGCAGAGCTCATCTCATAATATTCCCGCGCATACACGTCCTCGACGATGATATTCCGCTTATTCTCATGAATCGTTAATGGAACAAGCACGACGCGGGTTTCATAGGTTATCTGGGGCATGCGCATAACAGCCGTCACCACACTTTAACTGAATATCAATAAGGCCGCATCGAGTAGGAGGGAGCGGCTAGCCCCCGTCCTCTCACACCACCTAGCATGCGGGTCCGCACTAGGCGGTTCCAAAAGGTTGACAAAGTTCCATATAACGAGAAAGCATACTTTTCAGCCCTTTCGCTTCCCAATAGGAGTTTGGAAGGGCATTATTTGTGT
>NZ_BMAQ01000017.1 GCF_015472005.1 Insulibacter thermoxylanivorax
CGGCTCCTCTTCTTCTCTGCGCTTGCGTTCTTCCTCTTCTTCTCTGCGCTTGCGTTCTTCCTCTTCTTCTCTGCGCTTGCGTTCTTCCTCTTCCTTCTTGCGCGCTTCTTCTTCTAACCGCTTGCGCTCTTCTTCTTCCTTCTTCTTCCGTGCCTCTTCTTCCTGCCTCTTGCGCTCTTCTTCCTGACGTTTTCTCTCTTCTTCTTCCTGCCTCTTGCGCATCTCTTCGATTAATTTGGTATCTTGTCTTAAGAAGCGAGGGATGAATGTCTTTAACTTGCCTTGATCCTGTTGTACGTTCGGGTCCGGGATGATGCCTTCAACCGCTGCAGTGCCCTGTACCTTAACTGCCGTCAAAGCAGCCTGTGCTTGCTGCACGACATGGGCTTCTGATTTTTTGCGGTTCCTCTCCACATGTTGAGAAGCGTACTTAAAGATGACCTCGTTTACCTTCTCCGGCTTGAACGGCTTCATGATATACCCAACGGCTCCAACCTTCAGCGCCTCGGAGATCTGCTCCTGCTGGCTCATCGCAGAGCAGATAATCACGACCGCTGACGGGTCGAAAGCCTTGATCCGGCGCACAGCCTCGACCCCGTCGATCTCCGGCATGCTGATATCCATGAAGATAATATCAGGCTTCAGTTCCTTGTACTTCTGGATCCCCGCATTGCCGTTCTCCGCCTCGCCAACAACTTCATGCCCGAACTTCTCCAGGATATCGCGCAACATCTTACGCATGAACCTCGTATCATCTACCACCAAAACTCGATAAGTCATGCTGCTACACCTCGCTATCTAAGTGTTTACTTATAGGTAATCTCTTGGATGAACATGTTGACTTCTTCAGTTATCGGGATGCCGATCGGCGGATTGGTGTACAGTGACAAGTCTTGTTTGACTTGCAATCTCGAGCGAATCGTCCTGTTCCCGTTACCATCAACGGACATCAAGCTGTCCTGATCGGCATCGAAGTAGTATCCGGATGGATGGACGATTAACCCAGGCCGGGATTCCTTGCTTGATTCTCCTCTAACCGCATTCAACGTCACCTTCCTGCCATGGACACCGCCGATGATTTCCAGCTTCGAGATCACCCCATAGAGATCCATGTCATCGGATGCTGAATACAGGAATGCCCGTATCCTGCTTGCAGCATCCGGATCGGTTAAGTTATCGGATAAGATGATCTTCCCCGATGATACGAGCACCACGGAAGCCGCATCTTCAGAGACTTGCTCGTTGATACTATTCATCTCTTTCATCTCGATGTCTCCGACTACATAGACGGACCCCTCGATATTCAGATCGCCTATTATCTTCAATTGGCCGTTGACGAACATGGTTCCTTTAAAATTCAGATTATTCATGATCACATTGCCGTCGATGGCGACAAATTCTCCGTCAGGTACCGAAAGATTCCCTGTTAAATACGCTGCAATGAGATTGGGATCATCGTACTTCACGTATAACGAGCTTTTGGAATCAGAAATCGGTTCAAAAATAACATTTGCTCCGCTGGAAATAAACAAAGTCCCGTCCTCAATAAGGAGATTCCCCTTAACAACAAGATCTCCTTGTGCTTCTACCCAGACACTTCTAAAGTGTATTCCGTTGTTAATGGTCGTGCCATTTCCGATGATTTCAGCACCGAATCCATCCGGACTCCGACTGCGAGAATCAGCGATCTGCGTTATCATTTCATTAATTAGATCTGTGTTGCCTATGATATTAGCAACAGTCTCTTCTACATCGATGACCTCGGCCGGTGTCAGATACTCATCAGAGAAGGGTTTCCGATGTTGAAAAAATTCGCGCTCGAAATCTCTTTCTCTCATATTTCCATATTGGTCTTCTACCATATATTTACCCGCTGCTTGAATAAACCCTTCCATCGATGCAGTTCCAGATTGGATCGTGTGTTGCTGGTTAATGTTTGTGATGAACCTTGCCTTATTAGAAATCGTCACATTACCAGATGCATTGTTAAGGTTATCAACGTAAACATTGCCCACAATATGCGATGCTCCATTTAGGATCAATTCTCCGTCTGCAGAGATTGGGTATCGAAATACGGGATTAATTGTAGAGACGTAGATCGTCATCTCCTTGCTTACCCTAACTCCAGGTCGAAATCTCCGAGACTCTCCAATCGATGTCACTTTAATTTCTTGCACATATGGGTAATCTGGTACATATTCTATGAGATCTTTGTCATTTGGATTGCTGATTACCTGACTGGTAATCTCCACTTTATAGGTTCCCTGATTTGTTTCGACTTCATATTCCACGGTTGTCGGGAACGAACTAATAGCTGTCCCGCTTATCGCTTCAAGCGCGTGTTTAATATTATCTACGGTATTCGTCACCTTGCCACGATAATCAGTATTCTGATTGCCTGTTTTCACAGCGGATTGTACGATGGCATTTACTTCATCAATGCCGACCTGCGCCAGCATCTCAGCATGAATCCTGGCTTCCGCTGAACTTGTGTGCACAAAACCTTGATTAAGGATACGCAGGACAATCATTCCCATAAGGCTCATCAACGTAAGTGCAAGAAGAGCCAGAATCATCGCTGCACCGGCTTCGCTGCGCCAGCTTCTGCTCATATCCGCCCCCCTCCTGTTCCTATTTCATCCTAAACAAAGGTATCTGCTGTTTGATTTCAATATGGACGTCTTCCAAACTGTGCGTTAGATTCTCTTGGACTCTAAAAAACTCCAATTCCACCATAACGGTTTCTTGATTTAAGACATTAAAACTTCCCTTCATAGAGAACATATCATCCGTAACGCCGTGAGTTCGAATATATTCGTTGCCGTCATCATCTACAGATTTGATTTGCAAAACTTCCGTCGATCTATTCGGATCAGAAGATATGAAACTATAGGTGTATTCATTGATGTATTGATCAGCAGATGTATCGCCCCACTTTACGACCACAATTTCCTTATTGTTTGAACCTTGCTGAACATAGATAGCGTCCCGCAGCTCGTTGATCACCGATGCGAAGACAGCATTCGCTTGGTTCCGCAATAACGTCTCTGAAGTAATCCGTTTATACATCGCGGCTCCCATCAGTACGAATGCATTCACGATCGCGACGATCATGCTTAGAATCAAGAGTGCAGCAAGCACCTCAATTAATGTCAAACCTCGCTCATCGGAGCGGAAACCGCTTAATCGACCGCTCAGTATAGATCCTCTTCTACCTTTAGCTGTTGACAACGTCATCACCCACCTAACTTCACCACATAAGAAGGTATTGTAACAGAATAGCGGCTTTCCGTTGATCCGCCTTCTTTGGTGTAGCCCCAGAAAACTGTAACACGCATTGGAATTAGGTAAGAAGAGGAATCCCCTATCACCTGATCTAATTTTGTCTTTTGCGGATTAGTACGTATGTCCAATTCGACTTCGTATTTATAGTAAGTGTTGTTAATTTCTTCATCATCAAGATCTAGATCTTGCAAGGTATTATTAGCATCTAATCTGATGAGTTCAGTCCCTCGAGTGCTAAACTCCGCTCTTAACTCTTCAAATTTTGCCCCTTCCTCGTAAGTCTCCCGAATCTCGGCGATCTTCAGCCTGGCTAAATTCATTGCAATTAAACGCCGGCTTTGGTCAGCTGAGGTCTCCATAGAGGATATAAGGTTGCCAAGCAACAACACGGTAATGATCGACATGATCGTCAAGGCACCCAGAATTTCGATCAATGTGAGACCGCGCTCATCTTCGGTGATCCTTTTTCTATTTGGCATGAACTTCAAGTTTTGACACACCCCTTTAACTGGGCCCATGGGTCGGAAAATGAAGAAATTTCCGAGTCGCTGGATGTCCAGCGACTCAGAAAGCAACCTAAATTAATATCGATTTTGATTGAAATTGATATTCAGTCTATCAGAAGTGATTACTTCGGATTCGACTCCCATCTCGTCAACGATCTTGAAATGCACGTAACTGGTTCCTTCTTTGGAAACGATGATGGAATCAGATCCCATTTCCTTCCACTCGGAATGATCAAGATTTGGTTTGTTTGCATTGTCAGTGATCATGTAATAGACTGTTTTAATTTTTACAGCATTCCGATTATGATTTCCTTCCACTACAGATTCAGCATCTAATTTGACCTTAAGAGGTTTATTAGAAACATTACCTGTATAGGAGGTACCGTCCAATCCTTCTACGGAAGGAGTACCGGCAGGACCAGTATTCACCATAAATACATAAGTGGTCGTCGCTTCATTACCGAAAAGATCCGAAGCTTTCACCTCTAGTCTGTGCCATCCGTTGTAATCATTTCCAAGTATTTCTGCAAGATCTAATTCAGCAGCAGCAACTTGACCGTTTATTGGAAGATCTACATAGGCACCATTGTCCAGTTTATACTGAGCGGATTGAAGATTGCTCTCATTATCTCTTACTGTGATTTTGAGTTTCGCGTTCTCACTCGTTGTGTAATCAAAAGGTGTATTATCGCCGTTTACTGCTTCGTAAGTCCGATCTGTACCATTCTTCGTGTAAGTCTGCTTTGGATCAAGTACGATCTGAATCAATGGTTTCTCAGTATCCGAAACCATCGGGAATACACCGGACTTGTTATTACCAACTTTATCTTCGACTTCAAAGAGTGCTTGTCCATTCATAACGGCTTCAATCGGAATTCGTACGACCAGTCCATCTGCATTAATCTTCCGCTCAATCGGAGCAGCATTGCCAATTTTCACGGTAAAGACTTCATCACCTTCAGCATCAGTGCGAATACCGCTATGCGCATCGCTGAATGCATTAGGGATCGTATACACAAGATCGCTGCCAACGATTCGAATATGAGAATCATTAAGTGCCGGTATAATCGGAAGCACACCGTCTAAGCTTACTGTACGCAGTTTCACATCACCATAGTGTACCGCTGCACCATCTCCGATCGCCTTCGTAACAGCCCGAACCTCAATTGTCAGATTCTCGCCGTTCTCAGTAATGGCTTTCGTATCACTTGGCAGGAATGCTTTCCATGGTCCGTGATCCACGCGATATTCATACCGATCGACATATCTGGTTGTGAAAGAATCGTCGACATAGATCGTATTGTGCGGAAGACCGGGGTTAGCATCAGCTGCCGCCAGTTTCCCTTTACCGCGTTTGTATTCCACATCGCCTTCAGCAATCACGTTGCCATAGTAATCTGTTATTGTCACATTCGGAGCCGAAGGCAACAGGTTCAAGGTTTCCGTTTCTTCTTCTCCTGCGAAATCAACGAGGACCGAGGTATGTCCTGTATCAGCAAAGGCGAGGCTGCTGATTGGATTCTCGCTTAAATCCACATACCATTGTGTGTCGCCCTCATGGCTGACCCGTGTAACAACACCTTCACCATCACCGATGTATCGGTTATTCCACTGGTCAATAAGAATGACTTTAACATCGAAGACCGGCAGCTCATTGACGAGCGGAACACGTTTGTTGGAACCGATGTTATCGATATACTCTACATAGGCTTCTGTTTCTGCCAGATTGAATGTTCCCGCGTAAAGGAATTGCAGCTTAACATCCCGAGTAATCGGTTGATGATTCGCGATATTCAAGTTTCCAAGCTCAATAACGATCGTGCGGCCTTCATTCTGTACACTTAATCCTGCTGTCGAATTGTCTGCGACCGCTTGTACACCCTCAGGCAGTTGATGCACAATCTTGACATTGCGCAGTTGATTATTTGAACGAATGAGAGCACCCGTAGGATTCAAGGTGTAGGTAATGCCTGCAGCGTCGTTTTTGTTCCACTCGGACAGCTCTTCATCGCTTAATGCAGCCGAAGCAGCCACTTTGCCTTGTAATCCAAGAGCATCATAGAACTTTAAGATGATCTCATCGTCGATGATCGTTTCACGCGGCTCACCGTTCAGCTTATATGTCACCTTAGCTTCAGGTAGTTTCACCGTGGCTGGAGAGCCGGTATATTTGAATTTGATCGGTACGCATTTAGATGCTTTCGAATCATGGGCAATCTGACCTAAATCGATTTCCACAACACCATTTTTGATCGCTGCCCCTGCATTATCTGCTGCCAACTCAAATCCATCAGGCAGCGGCTGTGTTAACACGACATCCTTAAAGGATGGATCGATCAGTTCTAAGATTTTCTCAAAGGCTTGATCCAATTCATCCGGGTTCGTAGCTGTGAAGCTTTCTCCGCCGGTTTTTGTGGAAATATAATCAAGCAACTCTAAATCCACTTCATCTGTTCCTGCAGTGGCCAAAGCAATGGTGAATACGGGAACGCCGTGTCTAGCAATTTCGTCGGCCTTTTCCATCGCATAACGTTTGGCCGTTGTACCTCTGCTGTCTTGTCCGAGTATCGGACCATATGTCCTGCCGAACAATTCATAGTAATAGTAATATGCAGTGGCAGCACCATCAGTCAATAGAATGATATAGCGATTATTGGGGTCAGCATTTTTCACAACCTCGTAAGCATAATCAAGGCCCATCTGAATGTTCGTGCCGCCGTTAGCCGTGAGACGGTCGATAGTTCTGTCGATCTGGTTGTAATTAGTTGTTAAGTTGTGGTGATGATGCGGATGACTCTCAAAAGTTACAAGTCCGATCTGATCTCCATAGTTAGCAGTCCGGAACTTTTTGGTGATGAGTTTTGCAGACTCTTTAGCGATGCTCAGCCTTGTTCGCTTATCTTTGTTAGACACATTAAAATTCATACTGCCCGATACGTCCATAGCAAATGCGACGTTAATCGGAGCACGCTGAGTGAATACTCCTTCCGGCTTAACACAGTATTCAATAGTGAATTCTTCATTGATGATGATCTCAGTCTTCGATGCTTCTCTGCTTCCCGACAGACGCAAGCTGTCTGAAGCAAAGGCTTGGATCGGCACAAGCGCCATACACAGCAGCACGACGAGTGCCATTCGTAAAACACGCTTGAATGCTTTACTACGCATCTTAAAATTGAACCTCCTTTAGATTAATTGAAGTAATACGGACAAGACTTTAAATGCCTCTGCCCGCTGTAATTTGTTATACGGCCGGAATGTACCGTCCGAATAACCCGCGATAATACCGATCTGCGTTGTATGCTCCAGTGCTTCTCGTTGAATGACATTGAGGTTAGAAACGTCTGAGAAATTGATCTTCTCTACGCGGGGCTCGATTCCATAAGAAGATACCGCGTGGTAGATCATCTCGATCATCTCCACTCTGGTAATCTCATCGTTCGGCCGGAATCGGCTCGTCTCAGATCCCCGCGGGATGATGCCGGCCCGCTCTGCTGCTGCTACTTCCTCTTGCACCCAAGTGCCAACAACATCACCATATTCGGTCACTTCATCAAGAGGCAATTCAAGAGCTCTGGTCAGCATGGCAATGAATTCTGAACGCGTCAATGTTCGTTCTGGGCGAATGGTCTTATCCGGATAACCGGTGACAATTCCGAGTTTATAAAGATGGATGATATAATCCTTAGCCCAGCTTCCTGCTGCATCCACGGGCAAATCGATCGCATTCACAGGATCCGGAACCCGTGTGTGCAGCTTGACGGCGCCGGGATCACCATAATCGATCTCTACGCCCTCAGGCAGCTGATGCTGAATGCCATACATGTTGTATAATTTCATATCCTCGATCTTCGCCAGACCTCTTGCTGCTGCTTCAGAATCCGTTGGAATATCAGCAACCCAAGGCAGGATTCCGAGATAATCCGCTATATGATAATTCTTCTGGTTGGATTCAAGGAAGTAATCCGGGATGAAAGCCTCTAGATCGGGAACTGCTTGTACCAAAGTACCGTCAGCTTGATAAGTGAGATCATCCCAAGTCATCTGCAAATCGTTCTCATGTCTGGAAAATTCCCCCGTCCAAACACGGATCACTGCAGTCCTGCGAAGATCGGATTCATCGTAGTGGGTAACCACCGCCATCGGATCATCGGAGACTACCTTGCCGAGATAGAGATAGGCAGGGTCTACTGGGATCCGCTCATAGACGGCAAGCCGCTCTTGTGCAGATTTCCCTTTCGCATCACGCCAGCTCGCCGCTCCCTCGGCATGGACGGGCGTCACCACTGCTAAAAGCATCGCAACCGACAGGATCGCCGCCAACCAAGTTCGGCCGGTCTTCTTCACTGTATACATGCTTGCTATTCCTCCCCTATGCTCATTAGATATTCGTTCAACGCATCTCGATAGACAAGCCCTCTCTCTACCAATTGCTTAATGCTTGCTCCCATGGTGATCATGCCGATATCCCGATTCGTCTGCATTACAGACTTGATCTGGTAGATCTTCTCCTGACGGATTAAGTTAGCTACCGCAGGCGTATTGATGAGCAGTTCGATCGCCAACTCTCGTCCGCTCTGATCGATACGCGGAATCAGTCTCTGTGACAACACGCTGATGAGCACCGACGCGAGCTGGATCCGAATCTGCCGCTGCTGCTCCGTCGGGAAGACGTCGATGATCCGGTCCACCGTCTGCGGTGCATCGGGCGTGTGCAGGGTTGCTAAGACCAAGTGTCCCGTCTCGGCCGCTGTAATGGCCGTGCGGATCGTCTCCAAATCCCGCATCTCACCGACGAGGATCACATCGGGGTCTTGACGCAGGGCGGCGCGAAGTCCTCTGGCGAAGGATTGGGTATCCGTCCCGACTTCACGCTGCACGACCAAGCTGTTCTTGCTCACGTGGAGGTACTCAATGGGGTCCTCCAACGTGATGATATGCTTGTTCTGCGTCTCATTGATGTAGTCGATAATCGCCGCCAGCGTCGTCGATTTCCCGCTTCCCGTCGGTCCAGTCACGAGCATCAGTCCCTGCATCTTGTTCGCAAACTGCTTCACCACTTCAGGCAGCTGCAAGTTATCAAGGGATGGAATACGATTCGAAAGTACGCGGAATGCCAAGTTCGTGACGCGTTTCTGACGGAATGCGTTACCCCGGTAACGGCTTAAGCCGGGAATCTCGATGGAGAAGTCCACTTCCCCGTATTCCTTTAACTCCTCTAACTGCTTCTCATTGAGCACATCTTCCGCCATCCGTTCTGTTTCAGAAGCGGTCAGGATGTGATTGATCACCTTGTACAGCCGGCCGTTCAACCGCATCATCGGTTCTGTCCCTACATTGATATGAAGGTCTGATGCCCCTGCTTCATAGGCCATCTGAAGCAGTTCGCGGATCGACGGCGCGGAGGATTGAACTGAAGTATGACCGTAGCCGTCTTCTTCCATATCAAAGTTATCGATGTAGATCTCCATCTATCTTCGCTCCTTAGAAGAACGGATTCTTATGACCGCCCGGTGCTTCGTAATCCGTCGGCAGCGGCCGATCGAACAGATGAGCTAAGTCAGGTGCATACAATGTTTTTAATGCAATCGATGCCTTCATCTCCCTGTCAGGCTGATTGCGATGAATTTCTAGTTCCGTTGGCCACTCTAGATTTAAATTTTGAATGATCATAAGTCTCTGTTCTGTCTCAATCTCTTCTAGTAAGCGATATATCTGCGAATATTCTCCCTCTACGCTTGTAGTAAAATCAATTGTTGACACTAAGGAACTGACTTCTCTTTGCAAGACCTCAAGATCTCCGTCTAAGTTATAAGCATAGGAATCAAACTTCAATCCGCTGATCGTTTCCAACTTCCTCAGATCACGCAGCCAGAGTTCTACATACGGTTCCTCTGGTATCTGAGCACGAACCTTTTGGAGTACAGCGAGATTTCCCATACTGTTTTGGCTTAATGATGCAACCTGTGTTTCCAGTTGCTGAATTCTTGCCATCTTAGCATTAAGATCATCTTGCAATCCTGCAAGTTCCTCTTGTTTAGGTGCGACTAAGTACACATATAGCAACACTAGGCAGAGGATGAGTAGTAACATAATCAAGAGAAAAGTTTTCGAGATTCCCAAGCGTTCCATACTATCTACTCCTCGCTGTTCATATGCAGTCCAATGTCAAAGGTGACTTGGATGGCTGGCAGGTAATCTTCGCCCATCGGATGTTCAACTTTTGTCATACCTCCGCTTCTAATAAAGGTGAACACCTCGGAATTTTTCAACTCCTGCATGAACGAGACTACCTCTTCTGTCGATGCGAACAATCCCGTTACCTTTACCTGATCACCTGATAAAATGATCGATGTTAGATTGGCGTCAACAGGCAAATGAGGGGTCAGCGCTTTCAGCACTTCTGTTGGCTTCATATAACTGCCGCGAATGACATCTATTAGTTCGACTAATCTATGGGATGTCTGCAACTGTTGAAGCTCATGAACTTTGGTCTCCAAAACTTGGATGGATTGTTCTGCTAATTCAATCTCGGCTTTAACTGATTTAATCTCCGATACCGTATTGATATATGTCCAAGCCAATGAAACAACAGCTATTATAGCGACTGCTACCAGTAGAATTGGAACCGTTCGCCCAGGCTGGACTTCCTTCTGTCGCTGTTGGAGCAGGTTAATTTCAATTGCTTGCATGTCTTCACGCTCCCTTCATTGCCAAGCCGATCGGTACAGTGTAAGAGTGATAAACTGCTTGATAGTTTGCAATGGCCGATTCCAACATCAGCGGCTGGACCTGCCCATCGAAGGAGCCGTTGATCTGTTCGATTAGCGTCGGCAGCCAGTCATGTTCCGAGGAGATTAGAAGATGCTGTACATCCTCCTGATTTTTGGAGATCGAATACTTGTAGTAGTTCAGGATACGGCTGATCTCAATCGTCAGGTTTCGTCCGTACACGCTAACCCGATCCGAATCTGAATCAAGCACATACTGCTGAGGCATCATCTGCTGCCGCATGAATACCGGTATACCGTTTTCGAAAATGCAAAGATCCGCATGATCGAGCTCAGCATGAATGAGCATGAATCGTTCAGGAAGATTCGACTCGGTAAGCAGCAATAATCGGAACAGCGAAAGCGGAGCTAATTCCACAGCTCGCGGCTCCAACCCGGCTTCTTCAGCCAAGCGGGCATAACTGTCGACAACTTCCAAAGGAGTTGTGAAGATCAGCACCTCTTCTTCCCCTTTGTTATTGCCCTTGCTCTTGTTCCCTTCAGCAGCTGCAGCTGCTTCATTAACAGCCGGCGGCCCTAAACGGACATAGTCGAACACGGGATCTTTGAATGGCAGCTGCTCACGGGCGAGCAGATCAACTTCAATCCGATTGCGCAGTTCTTTGTCCTTCAGCATAGGATAAACAGATCTGCGCATCACGGCGCTTGATGCTGGTACGGCTAACGTAACACCGGCATCTTGCAGCTTTAGATCTCGCACAATCTCCTTTAATTTGCTGACCACCGCTTCCTCGTTTTCGATCCTGCCGTTTCTAACGCTCCCCTGTTCCAATTGCACCATTTCATGCTGTTGAACGCGAAGCTTCTTTCCCGTATACTCAACTACTACAACTTTGGCATGGTTATCCAAAATATGTACTCCAGCATTCCATTTGCTGTTTTTCCGAAACATATACTGTTCCCCTCTCGCCAATCTTGTGGTGAAGTCCCCCACACCTGTATATTAGGTGTGGGGTTCGATACTATATCAAGATCTACGGGATTATGGGTTTTGTGGATTAGCTAGATCTGCTTCTAGAACGAAATTGTAGTATGGATCAGCACCCTGTGCATTTGGCTTTAATGTAATTAGATAGTGCCATTGTACAGCATAGTCACCCGGAGCCCCTTTCTTCTCATCCATAACGATGGTTACAAAGCTGCCACTTTCATCGTATGCTTCACGTGTCTGCGGATCGATTAGATTCGCATCCAAATACCCTCTTTCCTTTAATTCTTCAATTGTTACTTGTCTAACAGTTCTTACCCAATCAGAACCTGCTTCTGCTGGTTCTGTACCGCTAGGAAAATTCACAAAACCTTGGTCGCTACTATCTCTACCGACTTGCTCAAATGTTCTGTCAGCAACAGCCATTCTTGCTGTAGAAATAAGCAGTTTTGCATTCTCAATTTGCGCTTTAGCTTCAGAGTTCTTAATAATCGAATTTACGGACGGAATTGCGATGGCAGCAATGATCCCCAGAATTACGATAACCGCCAACAGCTCAATCAGTGTTAAACCTTTCTGATCTTTGTGAAGTTTCTTTGTAAACTTCATAATCATTTCAACCCCTTTAATTTGATTGTTTTCGATACGATGATTCCTCTGCTAGAACCAACCGACAAAGCAACACACAACCAGCTACAGAACCTTGTATCTCACAATATACTGCAGCACATCACCTCCTAAATAAGATAAACGAGATTAAGGAACCATCGGTCATCTATGAAGTGATGATCATTCTTGCTAGCGCAAGAATGCATCATACAGCGAGAACATCGGTGTCATGATCGCTGCGACGATGATCCCGACTAAGCCGGCGAGGAAGAGCATCATAACCGGTTCCAGCATCGCCTTCAAGCGATCCACATTCTGTTCAACTTCATCTTCGTAGAACTCAGCGATCTTAACTAACATGTTGTCAACCTGTCCTGTTTCTTCACCAATGGTTAACATCTGGATTACCATCTTCGGGAACATCTTACTCTCGCGGAAAGGCTCTGAGAGTTGTTTCCCCTGAGCTAGACTGTTTGATGCATTGTCCAGCACTTCTGCCAATACTTTGTTGCCCACGACTTTCTTTGAGATCGCTAATGTTTGCATTACTGGCACAGCGCTGGCGAAGAGCGAAGCCATTGTACGCGCCATACGTGCAATGGCAGCCTTCTGAATAACTGAACCGAAGACAGGAATTTTGAATTTAAGTCCATCCCAGTGATAACGTATCTGTTCATCTCTCAACGCGAATCTCAATCCTACAACTAAACCAATTGCAACAATGAAGATAAGCAGCCAAGAGGCTTGAACAAAATCACTTAATGCCATAATAAACTTCGTAATTAGCGGTAACTCCGCTCCCAAATCAGCAAACATCGCCGTGAACTTCGGCACGATATTGGTCAGCAGGAAGATCAGGACGGCTATCGCCACGACCAACACGATAATCGGATAGGTCATCGCCGATTTGATCTTCTCTACGGTCTTGTGTTCCTTCTCATAGTGATCAGCCATGCGCAGCAATACTTCTTCCATGCTGCCGCTCGCTTCCGCTGACTCGATCATGTGCACGAACATCTCCGGGAAGATCTTGGGATGCTGTGCCATGGAGCTGGATAGGCTGCGCCCCGACCGCACCTGGTGATATACTTCACCCAGCGCCCGTTTCAGATACTTGGACGTCGTCTGATCTTCCAAGATCCCCAGCGCTTGGTCAATCTGGATCCCTGAGCGGATCAAGGTCGCGAACTGCCGGCAGAAGATCACGAAATCTTCCAGCTTCACCGGCCTGCCGATAAAAAATTCCTTCGTCAGCAAGGTCTCAGGGCGCTCCTGAATGCTGCGCAGGATCAGCCCTCTGCCTGTAAGTTCAGTTACTGCGGCATGTTTGTTCGGTGATTGAATCTGTCCCTTGACTTTCTTGCCGCTCTCATTGACGGCTTCGTAGACGAAGTATGCCAATGTTCTCCCCCCCTTACAGCCGCATTACTCATCACTAACCGCTTTCAAGACTTCCTCGATGGTCGTAAGACCGGCCAAGGACTTGGTCAAACCATCGACCATCATCGTGGTATACCCCAGCTCTTGTTCTGCATACTGCTGGATCTCGCTCGCCGGTGCATTGCTCACGATCATGCGCCGGATCGGCTCATCGATGACGAGCACTTCATGTACCGCCATCCGTCCCTTGTAACCGGTGTTGCCGCATACGGCGCAGCCGCTGCCTTTGGTCAGGTAGACATTCGACGGGATCACATTGCCGCTCATGCCGTGTACGTGCTCCGTGCCCGTCGAGGCCATCGCTTGTCCCTGCTTGCCGATGAGCCCGTATTTCTGCAGCAGGGCGATCTCCTTCTCATCAGCCGCTACCTGGCTTGCGCACTCGCTGCACACCCTGCGCACCAAGCGCTGTCCGACAACACAGGTGAGGGAGGAGGCGATGAGATACGGGTCGATGCCCATATCCGCCAGACGGCTGATCGTACCGATCGCGCTGTTCGTGTGGATCGTGCTTAACACGAGGTGACCGGTCAGCGACGAACGCACGGCGATCTCCGCCGTCTCCACATCCCGGATCTCCCCGACCATGATGATGTTCGGGTCTTGCCGGAGGATCGAGCGAAGCCCTGATGCGAAGGTCAAGCCGATCTGCGTATTAACCTGAACCTGGATGACCCCTTCCATCCGATATTCCACGGGGTCTTCGACGGTGATGATCTTCACTTCTTCGCTGTTTACTTCCTGAAGCACGGAGTACAGCGTCGACGTCTTCCCGCTTCCCGTCGGACCGGAGATCAGGATGATGCCGTTCGGACGGCGGATCACCTTCTGGAATTTCTCCATATTGGACTCGCTGAGTCCCAGCTCATGCAGATGTTTCACGCCGATGGATTGGTCGAGTATTCTGAGTACGATGCTCTCACCGTGTACGGTGGGCAGGATCGAGACGCGGATATCGACGCGCTGATTGTTCATCCGCAGCTGGATGCGGCCGTCCTGCGGCAGCCGTTTCTCCGCGATATTCAATTTCGATATGATCTTCAGCCGCGCGGTCAGCACGCCGTGCATGTTCTTGGGCAGCTGGCGTTCATTCCGCAGCACGCCGTCGATGCGGTAGCGGACCGCGACGTGATTCTCCTGCGGATCGATATGCACGTCACTGGCTCGCTGCAGCACCGCCGACTGGATGATCTGGTTCACCAGCTTGACGATGGGGGAATCCTGGTCCTGCGCCTCCTGCTCCTCATCCTTGACATCATAGTCGCCGATATCTTCGAGCAGTTCCTCCATCGAATCATTCATGCCGTAGTATTTGGCGATCGCCTGCTCGATCTCCGCCCGCGTCGCGATACAGGGCATCACGTTCATCCCCGTGGACATGCGGATATCTTCGATGGCATCGTAGTTCAGCGGATCGACCATCGCTACCTTGATCTTGCCGTGCAGGCGTTCGATGGGGATGACGGTATACTTCTTCGCCTGCTGCTCCGTAATCAGCTGGACGACGCGTTCGTCAAGTTGATATTGGGAGACATTCACCACCGGGAAGCCGAGCTGGAACTCCAATGCTTCCAGCAGCTGGCGCTCTGTGATCCATCCCCGCTCGACGATCAGCTCGCCGATTTTTTTCTTCGAATGGTTCTCATCGCGCAATACTTCTTCTAACTGCTCCTGAGTGATCAGCCCATTCATCACCAGTAACTCGCCTAGGCGCATAGCTCAAAACCTCCTTAAGCTCAACTCTCTTGACCTGTTCCTGCTTGACTCACTGGAGGTACGGTTATCAATTCAGGCTGCGGCGCGTAATAATCCTTAGCCACCAGCTCTTCCGGCTCATCGCCGATCTTGCGGTAAACCTTGACCAGAAGCCCTTCCCGGCCCGGTCTTGCAACCGTTCGGCCTGTCCGATTCTGGTGGTCAACGACCAGAATGGTCTCAGGTGCAAAATTCTCTGGAGCGCTTACACGAATCGCCGGTTGCTGCCAATCCTCGCCCATTACTCCGCGGATCGACAGCGTCGCTTGTTGATTGTCAAAGGCTAACTGCAGATAAACCTCGTGATCCGTCGGATTATAGATCGAGAAATTCCGCTTTCCATGTTCATAGCGAACATCAAATCCCGGTTTCATTCCCTCTGGAAGCTCATCATGCAGATAGCGCTCTACCGGTTCCAGCCCGCTTCGCAGCGCTGCTTCATAGATGAGGCTCGACATCTGGGAAAGTACCCAGTTGTAGGAAGCCGGTTCGCTGATCTCAGCTTCCGACAACCAATCTTCTATAGAAAGGACACCGCGGGAAGCGATCTTCATCCCATCGAGCTGCATCAGGAGCGCCCGCTGTCCATCATCAGCTGCCACCGTGCCGCTGACCGTTGCCAGCACGCCTTCTCTGGTGCCCGCCGGCTGCTCCGCCGGTTCCGGCTGCGTTGCAGCAGGCTGCTCAGTTGTCGATTCTTCGGGGCCATGTGCCGGCGTATCCTGCGGCTGTTCACCGGAAGGTGCGTCTGCAGCTGCATCATTTTGTCCTTGTTGATCTTCCTTGCTGCTGGTTTCATCAGCGTCTTGATCTTCATTATTAGATGCTGCATTCTGTCCATTATTGTTGAAATCCGCCCAACTCAAGAGCTGCTTGACGGGTTCATATTCGATCTGGATCCATCCCAAGGCATGCAATCCTACGATTCCAGCGGCAAGGAGCATCAGGATTAAGATCAAATTGAGCAAGAATCCAAAGAAACCTCGACCGCCGGATTGTTGACTACGCTTCTGCCTCATAACGATCTCCCTTCAGCTATTGCGATTAATTTCGACATTTTAGTATGAAGTTACTATACAATCATTTTTTGTATTGGAAAATACCGCACATCGATTAACTCATATGCAGTAATGCATATGCATTACATCACATGTACTAACTGGAAAAGGAAAAAAGTCACATAAAAAAAGACGTGCAGTCCAAGCTGCACGTCTGATCTAGAAAAATCAAGCAAAGTTTGGATGAAGGGCTTCCTACTTTAGACCTAATACCCCTAATTTTCGCATCCAGCGCTCACAAAGTTCTGTCCAGACATAAGCTTCCGGATGATCCTCAGCAAGACCCAGTCCATGGCGCCCGGACATGAACGAATGCAGTTCAAAGGACACCTTCGCACGGCTTAAAGCACCAGCGAAGAGCAGCGCATTCTCGACAGGTACCGCGCCGTCATCCGACGTATGCCAGATAAAAGTCGGCGGCGTCTCCGGCGTAACTTGTCGTTCATTAGACAAACTTTCGACCAATTCCGGATCGGCATCCGGACCGAGCAGGTTCTCTCTGGATCCCTCATGGGTGTAATCCCCCATCGTGATCACCGGATAGCAGAGGATCATGAAGTCCGGGCGGGAACTCATCCGTTCGATCGGATCCTCAGCCTCGGGCTGCCCATGATCAAAATGCGTCCCAGCCGTCGATGCCAGATGCCCGCCCGCAGAGAATCCCAAGATTCCGATGCGGCGCGGATCGATATGCCACTCCGCCGCTCTTGCCCGCACGGTGCGGATCGCCCGCTGCGCATCGGTGAGGGGCGCCGGATGACGGTACGGGGCAACTCGATAATTCAGCACGAAAGCATGGATGCCGAGTGTATTCAACCACCGAGCAATCGGTTCTCCCTCATGATCTGCGCGGTGAGTATAGCCTCCCCCAGGGAAGACAATCACCGCAGGCGCGGCTTCTCTCCCCGCCTCATCCGGCAGCAGATAACAGGTGATCGTTGGCCGTTGTTCATGCTCTGTTCCCAAGGCATAGGGGAATTGATCCGTCCACAGGTCCATATTCATACTCTTCCACTCCAGTTCATATGTAGTCAGTTCTTGGTGAACACGATAACATTATACCGCCGCAGAAACCTTGATACCATAAACAAAAAACAGAGCGAGCGCACCTGCGCCTGCTCTGCCGTTCAAGATCCGATCATCCTTTAAGCCATAACAGCAGCATACGCCATCCTTGCGAAGGACAGCCCTAACCCACGACCACGGCGTAGACGATGCCCGGTCCATGCACGCCGATGGTCAGATCGTTCTCGATGTCCGATGAACGGCTCGGACCCGTGATGAAGTGGACGCCGGCGGGCAGCTCCTCCTTAGGCAGCGCATCGAGGCCGCGCAGGATCGGACCTAGATTCGGCTCGATCACTGCTGCAGGGATGACAGCGATGAAGACCTTCGGCAGCAAACTCGTCGACCGCCCCTTCTGCGGGGATGATTGCACAACCACCGTTCCCGTATAGGCAGCGGCATGATCGACGAGAACGATGCCGATATCCGCCTGTGCCGCGGATCCCAGCAGATCCGATGCAGCGCTGTCCCACACGGCAACCTCCGCTCCGCCCGCGCCGCCAAAGGCCTGCGCAAGATCAAGCTCCTTAAGTTCCGGCTGATCCTGAACAAGCACCCTCTGCGCTCCCGTCTCCTGCACGAATTCCTGCAGGAATTGCCGTACATCCTTCATGTCCGCCAGCCGCAGTGCGTGACCGCCGAGGTCCGTCCAGTTCTTTATGAACAGCTCGATGCGCGCCTCGCGGTCCAGGGTATACTCCCGCCAGTAATCCGGTACGCCGCGGTAAGGGTGCTGCGGCGCTTCCGTCTGGCGGGGCCGCCCCAAGCGATCGGCGATGTGCTGCAGGAATTCCTCTTGCCGCTCATAGGAAGAGAATCTCGCCCTTGCCGACTCCTTAGCGTTTACACCTTTGCCAGCGGTCATTCCCTCGTGCCCCCTTCGCCCGTTCTTCCAGCACCTTCTTCAGCCGCGCCTCGATCTCCTGGATCATCGTCGCTGCCGGCTGTTCCCGCTCTAACTCCTGCGCCAGTTCCGGCCAGCGGTCGCGGAAGGACTGCGGCGGAAGCTCCGGCAGATCCCGGTAGTTCGTCCATCCCTTGAGCGGTCCCTTGATGCGGATATATCCGCCGCGGGCGACCAGTTTCTGACCGATGCGGCCCGCCTTCAGCAGGCGGCTGAGGCGTCTGGGGTCGGACATCACATAGGAGAAGCCTCGGAAGGCTGCCTTCTCCGCCGGCGGCGTGACGCCGCTTTCCACCTTGCGGCTGCGCAGATAGACAAGCATATCATGCAGCGGGATCTTCACTGGACAGGCTTCCCAGCAAGCGCCGCATAGACTGGAAGCGTCGGCGATATCCTGCCACTGCGCGGGATCTTCCTGCAGGGCTGGTGTCAGCACCGCACCGATCGGTCCGCTGTAGACGCTGCCGTAGGAGTGCCCGCCGATATGACGGTACACCGGGCAGACGTTCAGGCATGCGCCGCAGCGGATGCAGTTCAGCAGCTCTTGGAAGTCCGGATCGCCAAGCTGACGGGAGCGGCCGTTGTCGATGATGATGATATGCAGCTCCTCCGGACCGTCCCCGTCGCCCCGCCGCTTCGGTCCGGTGATCGCCGACATATATGCTGTCAGCTTCTGGCCCGTCGCCGACCGCGGCAGGAGAGTGGCCATCACTTCCAGATCTTCGAAGGACGGGATGATCCGCTCCATCCCCATATAGGTGATCTGCGTCTTCGGCAAGGTACTCACCATGCGCGCATTGCCTTCGTTCTCGAAGATGACGATGGAGCCGCTCTCGGCGATGGCGAAGTTACAGCCGGTGATGCCGATCTCCGCGCTGAGGAACTGTTCGCGCAGCTTCCTGCGTACGAAGCCTGCAAGCACTTGGGTGTCCGCCTCCAGTTTCTCTCCCGCTTCCTCGGAGAGCAGATCAGCGATCTGCTGCTTATTCTTGTGTATCGCCGGAATGATGATGTGCGAAGGAGGTTCCTGTGCCAGCTGGATGATATATTCGCCCAAGTCCGTCTCGATCGCTGCCACATCCATCTCAGCCAGCACCTGATTGATGTGCAGCTCTTCCGTCACCATGGATTTGGACTTGACGACGGTCTTGGCCTGCTTCTCGCGCACAATCTCGCGGGTGATGCTCGCCGCGTCAGCCGCATCCTTCGCAAAGTACACATCTGCACCGTGTTTGCGGGCATTATCTGCGAATAGGTTTAGATAATAGTCCAGATGAGCGATCGTATGCAGGCGGATCTGCCGTCCGCGCTCCCGCCACTGTTCCCAGTTGCCGTGTTCTTCCGCCGCCTTCTGCTTGCCGTTCTTCAGCCGCTGCGTCGTAAACTTGACCGCCCTCTGCAGGAATTCATCCTGCAGCGCCTGCTTCGAGCGCTGTTTGACAGTACGGTCTGCCCCATAAGCCGTGTGTACCATCATGCGCTCACCCCTTCATAGAGCAGTTCTGCGAGATGCATCACACGGACCTTGCTGCCTGCGTTATGAAGCTTCCCGCCGATATTCATCAGACAGCCCATGTCGAGGCCGACGAGCACGTCGGCATCGGTCCTCGTGATCTTCTCCGCCTTCTCCGTCACCATCGCTCCTGAGATCTCCGACATCTTCACGGCGAAGGTGCCGCCGAAGCCGCAGCAATATTCCGCATCGGGAAGCGGCACGAGTTCAAGACCTTTGACATGCTGCAAGAGGGTCAGCGGCTCATCCTGAATGCCGAGTACGCGAGTGCCGTGGCAGGATGGGTGGTATGTGACTTTATAAGGAAAAGTTGCACCCACATCGACGATCCCGAGCACGTTCACCAGGAACTGCGAGAATTCATAGGTTTTGTCCCTGAGCCTCAGGGCCTTATCCAGCATCTTCGGATCTTCTGCAAACAACTTCGGATAGTAATGGTGGATCATCCCCGTGCAAGAGCCGGATGGGGAGATGACGAAGTCGCTGTCCTCGAAGGCTTCCAGCAAGGTCTTCGCCGAAGCCCGCGCTTCGTCCCAATATCCGCTGTTAAACGCCGGTTGCCCGCAGCAGGTCTGCACCTCCGGAAAATCCAGCTGCACGCCGCAGCGCGCAAGCATCCGCACCATCGCTTCGCCGACGCGCGGATACATCACATCGCTGAGACAAGTGATGAAGAGCGAAACTTTCATATCGTCACCCGCTTTCGCAGAACTACATCAGGGCTGCTTCTCTACCAGATCAGCGAACGAATTGAACCTTCATCCATCAACTGCACGATCTAATCAACCCGACACAAGCAGCACAGGCGCGGCTGACTGTGCTTCCTTAGGTCCCAGCAACGATCACATTCGCAGCATAGCGCTCCCGCCATGCTGCGAGGAAACGCTGCTCAGCCTTCGCGTCGGTAATCAATGTGTGAAAAGCCTCGCACGGCGCCGCCTGCGAAAATTCATTGACGTTGAACTTGCTGTAGTCCACCAGCAGATAGACTTCGTCGGCGATCTCGATCATGCGTTTCTTCAGCCTGGCTTGCAGCTCATTGGACTCCGTCGCACCGCGGTCCAAGTGAACGCCCTTGCAGGAGATAAAGGCTTTGTTCACGTGATATTGTTCCAAGCTGCTTTCTGCCAGGGGACCCACGAAAGATAACGAACGCGGGGAGAGGATTCCCCCTGTCGAGACGACCTCGATCTTCTCCTTGTTCGCCAGCTCGAAGGCGACCTTGATCGAATTCGTCAGCACCGTCAGCGGGATATCCGGCAGCATCTGTGCCATATACCAAGCCGTCGTACTGGCATCGAGGATGATGCGGTCCCGCGGTCTGACATGGCGCACCGCCTCCTTGGCGATCTGCTTCTTCTCCTCGACATTCGTCACTTCCCGTTCCATGAACGGCGTCTCGCTGGTATGGTCCTTGATGCTGACCGCACCGCCGTGGCTTCGCAGCAAGCGGCCGGCCTGTTCCAATTTATCGAGATCGCGGCGAATCGTCTCTTCCGTCACTTTGAAGATCTCGCTTAGTTCGGATACGCGTACACTGCCTCGTTCATCGACGAGCTGGACGATCTTCTCACATCTTTCCGCTGCCAGCATCTGTTCTCACCTTTCATCTATCTAAGTATGCTTGTGAAGCGCTCATACGCTTCCTGCCACTGGGCCGCATCTTGCGGCTCATAAGTCTGAATCGAGAAGGAATCCCGGACGATAGAACGGGCTTCCCAGATATCCTGGATATCGCCCAACGCCATGTATTGTACCAAAATGTTGCCGATGCCGCTGCCCTCTGTCGGACCTGCCCATACGGGTTTGCCCAGGGCATTGGCCGTGAACTGGCAGAGCATCGCATTCTTGATGCCGCCGCCCACCATGTGCAAGCCTTCGAACGTCTTGCCCGAGAGACGCTCGGTCATCTCCAGCACATAGCGGTACTTCAGCGCGAGGCTCTCAAGGATGCAGCGAATCGTCTCGCCGACGCTCTGCGGCTCCTGCTGTCCCGTCTCCCGGCAGAAATCGCGGATCGCTTGCGGCATATCCACGGGATTGAGGAACGCATCCACATCGGGATCGATGAGGCTGCGAAACGGCCTTGCCTCCTGTGCGGCGGCGATCATCTCTTCATAGCTGAGGGACTGGCCGGCTTTCAGCCAAGTGCGGCGGCATTCCTCCAGGAGCCACAGGCCCATGATATTCTTGAGCAGCCGGTAGGTGCCGCCTACGCCGCCCTCGTTGGTAAAGTTCAGCTCCAAAGCCTCATCGGTGAGCACCGGTTCCGTCACTTCCGTACCCATCAGCGACCAGGTGCCGCAGCTGAGGTAGGCAAAATCCTTCGTAAGCGCCGGCACCGCCGCTACCGCAGATCCCGTATCGTGCTCTGCAACAGTGAAGACCGGGATCGCCGGCACGCCGAGCTCCTCTTGGATCGACGGAAGAATCTCGCCCGCCCGCGTACCCGGCATCGTCACCTGGGGGAAGATCGACGCCTGAAGCCCCAGCTTCTCGATCAAGATCTCATCCCAGGACTGGGTCAGCGGGTTGTACAGCTGGGTCGTCGTGGCATTGGAGAATTCCCCAAGCCGCTCGCCCGTCAGGAAATAGCGCAGCAGATCGGGGATCATCAACATCGACTCCGCTTGCGCCAGCACTGAAGCATCTGCTTTCTTCAGCGCATACAGCTGGAAGATCGTGTTGATTTGAAGGAACTGGATCCCCGTGCGGCGGAAGATCTCCTCACGCGGGACGAAGCGGAAAACCTCCTCCATGATCCCATCCGTATGGTGATCGCGGTAATGGTACGGATTGCCTAGCAGTTCCCCGTTCTTATCGAGGAATCCCACGTCAACGGCCCAGGAGTCGATGGCCAGGCTGCGGAGATCGCCGGCATTCGCGTTTTTGGCTTGGATCAAGCCCTGCTTCATCTCATGGAACAAGCGCAGGATATCCCAGTGCAGATGCGCGCCGACTTGTACGGGATCGTTCGGAAAACGGTGAATCTCTTCGATCACTAATTTCCGGTCGGTCAAGCGGCCGATCAAGGCTCGGCCGCTCGTCGCTCCCAGATCATAAGCGAGTACACTCAATGTAAGCACCCCATTCTCTTCTCTGGATCGGAACAAGGGCAATGCTGAACCTGCTATCTTTCATCGCTTCAGCAGAACGTCCTGCTCATATTTCTTCACTTCATCCAGCCAGGTCTCGCGAACCGGTACGCCCATCTTCACACAATAATAATCCCACACAGCACCGAACGGATAAGTCTTGAACTCTTCGGTCAGCGCCAGACGGGTCGTGTAATCGCCCTCCAGCTCTGCTTGCCGCAGCTTATCGATCGGCTCCAGCATCGCGCGGAGCAGCGCTTTGATCGTATTGCGCGTACCGATCACCCAAGCTGCCACGCGGTTGATGCTCGCATCGAAGAAGTCCAGCCCGATATAGGCCTTCTCAAGCAGATTGCCGCGTACTAGTTCACGGGCAATCTCCAGCAGCTCGTCGTCCATGATGACGACATGGTCGCTGTCCCAGCGCATCGGGCGGCTGACATGGAGGAGGATGCCCGGGCTGAACAGCGCCAGCGAAGACAGCTTGTTCGAGATGACTTCCGTCGGATGGAAATGCCCCGCATCCAAGCAGATCAGCTTGTTATTCGCGATGCCATACCCCATATAGAACTCATGCGAGCCGACGACATACGCTTCCGAACCGATCCCGAAGAGCTTGCTCTCAACGGCATCGAGGTTGTGAGCCGGATTCAGCTCCTCTGCGAAGACTTCGTCCAGAGCATCTTTGAGACGCTGTCTCGGCGCCAACCGGTCAACGGGATGGTCCTTGAAACCGTCCGGAATCCACACGTTCGTAATACAAGTCTGGCCAAGCTGCTCACCGAAGAATGCACCGATTCTGCGGGCAGCCTTGCAGTGATCGATCCAGAACTGGCGGATCGCCGGGTCTGGGTGGCTCAGCGTGAAGCCGTCTTCGGATTTCTCATGGGAGAAGCATGTCGGGTTAAAATCCAGCCCCAATCCCTGTTCCTTCGCCCAATCCACCCAGCTCTGGAAATGCTTCGGCTCCAGTTCGTCCAGTTCGACTTTCTCATCGGTATCCGCATAGATCGCATGGAGGTTCACCTTGTGCTTGCCGGGGATTAACGAGAACGCTTTCTCCATGTCCTGTCTAAGTTCATCCGGTGTACGCGCTGCGCCCGGATAGTTGCCCGTCACCGAGATGCCGCCGGTCAGTTCCTGATCCCGATTCAAGAAACCGCGGACGTCATCGCCCTGCCAGCAGTGGACGGAAACCTTGATATTCGCCAGTTCCTCCAGCACCTTATCCGTATCGATGCCGTGTTCGGCATATTGCTTCTTGGCTTCTTCATAATTCCTCTGGATCTGGTCCTGCATGTGAACGATCCCTCCATTTTCATAGATTCACATTGAAAATAGGCAATGACCTGGTACAGCTTGCTCAGCAGCAATCTGCACCAGGTCAGCGAACTCAGCGAGTAAAGGCAGCCGGCACCCCGCCGTCGATCGTCAGCATGCATCCAGTCGTCTTCTCCGCCTTGGAAGAGGCGAAGAAGGCGATGCCTTCTGCAACGTCCCGCGGATAGACGTTCACTTGCAGCGTCGTCCGCTTGCGGTAGTACTCTTCCAGCTGGTCTGGTTCGATGCCGTATGCTGCCGCGCGCTCGTTGCGCCATGCCGAGTTCCAGATATTCGAACCCTGCAGGATGGCATCGGGCAGGACGGTGTTCACGCGGATGCCGTACTGACCGCCTTCCGCAGCGATGCAGCGGGCCAGATGGGCTTCCAGCGCCTTCGCCGCGCTGTAGGCCGTTGCATTCTTGCCGGCGTAGATGGAGTTCTTGGAGCCGACGAACACCATGCTGCCGCCGATCTTCTGTTCCTTCATCAGCTTGAATGCTTCGCGGGCGACCAGGAAATAACCCGTACCCAGCACGTTCATATTCAGATTCCACTCATCCAAGGAGGTCTCCTCGAAGGGGCTGGATGTAGCCAGACCGGCGTTGTTGACGATGATATCGACACCGCCGTATTGCAGCGCCGTTTCACGGTAAGCCGCTTGCACCATGTCTTCTTTGGTCACATCCATCTGAACAGCGAGCGCCCGGCCTTCGCCGTATTGTTCGTTGATCTCATCGGCCACCTGCTGAGCGCCTTCGAGATTCAGGTCAGCCAGCACCACATGTGCACCTTGTTCTGCCAACAGCCGTGCTGTCTCGCTGCCGATGCCGCCCGCACCACCGGTGATGAAGGCGACCTTGCGGGAGAATTCCGCCTCCGGCGGCTGCAGCGTCAGCTTATAGATTTCCAGCGGCCAATATTCCACGTTGTAGGATTCGTTCTCGCTTAGCGACACGAAATTCCCCAAGGTCGTCGAGTAACGCATGACGGCGATCGCCCGATGATAGAGTGCACCGCTTACCTTTGCCATCGCCAAGCTCTTGCCGGTATTGATCATACCGATGCCGGGGATCAAGATGACGCGCGGCGCAGGCTCGAACATCTTGTCGCCTTCGTTCTTGTTGCGCTCGAAGTACCTCTTGTACTCCTCCTTATAATTGGCAACGCCTTCACGGATCGCAGTTTTCAACGCCTCGACGTCCTTCGTCGCAGGATCCCAATCGATGAACAGCGGTTTCATCTTCGTATGCACGAGATGGTCCGGACAAGCTGCTCCGATCTGGGACAGCTCCTTCGAATCCTTGCCGTTGACGAATTTGAGTACGTCCTCAGCATCATCGAAGCTCAGGATCATCCGTTTCTCTTCGCTTACTGCACCGCGGATCAGCGGCATGACTTCAGCTGCAATGTCACGGCGTTCTTCCGCAGGAAGCGATTGATATTGGGCACCGCCGAACAGTTGCTCTTCGTTGACACGCGCTTCAATATAAGCAGCTGCTTCGTTGATTATCTCGATCGTCTTGTTGTAGCACTCCTCCGCCGTATCTCCCCAAGTAACGAGACCGTGCTTCTCCATCAAGACGAGCTCTGCCTTCGGATGATTGCGCACACCTTCCGCGATCATCTTCGACAACTTAAAACCAGGACGAATATACGGCACCCATACATAGCGGTCGCCGAAGATCTCATCGGCGATCTCGCGGCCGTTATCCGCACAGCACAAACCGATGATCGAATCCGGATGCGTATGATCCACGTGCTTGAACGGCAGGAAAGCATGCAGCAAGGTCTCAATCGACATGCGCGGATGCTTGCTGTCGATCATGCAGCGGGTCAAATATTCGACCATCTCTTCATCGCTCATATCGTCGCGCTCGTACAACGGACGGATATCATCCATACGCAGGCCGGTGAAGTGCTTCGCTTGCATCGTCGCAAGGTCGGAACCGCTGCCCTTCACCCACATGATCTCAACTTCACGACCGCGGAAATCGGCGATCGTCGTCTTCATCGATGTGTTGCCTCCGCCCCAGTTGCACACACGACGATCGGAACCGAGCAGGTTAGAACGATAGACCAACTCATCTAATCCGCTTGTCAATTGTTTGGCTTTTGCCTGATCCCAACGATTCTCAACCAAATTCCCCCGATTTTCGACCATGTTTCCCCTCCGAAACAAAAGTATTTCCCTCATATTCAAGTGTATCATAGTTGGTTTTATTTTTGAATATGTTTGTTTTGAAAGTTGATATTGACAATCGGAGGGTTAAGAGATAAAATATAATGCCTTTTCCAATTTCCAATAGGAGGGAATTGCAAGCATGATCGAACTACGCGGCATCAGCAAAAGCTACAAAGTCGCTCAGCGTCGTTCATCCAGTATAGGAAGCGCTCTCAAATCGTTGGTCCGAAGGGAATACACGAGTATTCAAGCGCTCAGCGATATCTCCTTTAGGATCAGCCCCGGTGAGATCGTCGGCTATATCGGTCCGAACGGTGCCGGCAAGTCGACGACGATCAAGATCATGAGCGGCATCCTCGTCCCGGACAGCGGCAGCTGTTCCATCTTGGGATTCACGCCGTGGCAGGACCGCAAAGCGTACGTCCGCCATATCGGCGTCGTCTTCGGCCAGCGAACCCAGCTCTGGTGGGATGTTCCGGTCATCGATTCCTTCGACTTGCTGCGGGATATCTACCGGGTGCCGGCGAAGATGTACCGGGATAATCTCGAGCTTCTCGTCGACAAACTCGCGCTTGGCGATCTGATCCATACGCCGGTGCGTCAGCTCAGCCTTGGCCAGCGCATGCGCTGCGAGATCGCTGCCTCCCTGCTGCACAGCCCGGACATCCTGTTCCTGGATGAGCCGACCATCGGATTAGACGCAGTTTCTAAGGTTGCAGTCCGCGACTTCATCCGCATGATCAACCGGGAGCGCGGTGTCACCGTGATCTTGACCACCCATGACATGAGCGATATCGAAGCACTAGCGGATCGGATCATCATGATCGGCAAGGGAAGATTGCTTCTGGAAGGGAAATTGGCCGAACTCAGGAGCCGCTTCGGCTCGCATAAGACGATCGTGCTCGATTACCGCCCGGCAGCTGATCCATCACATTCTGCATCGCCTTCTTCGCAAGCTTCATCTTCACGGCTTACGCATGCTTCGCCGTTCCAGTTGGATCACCTCGCTCTTCCTCATACGGAGGTTGTGGAATGGTCGCAGGAGAGAGCGGTGCTGAGGGTGGATACGAATCGGGTGAAGATCGCCGATGTGATCAGCCTCGTCTCCACGCAAGTGGAACTCTTGGACATCACGGTGGAAAGTCAGCCGATCGAAGAGATCATCGTCGATCTCTATAAGGAGTATCAGCTGTCATGAGAACCTGTTTCGCCGTCTTTCGCCTGCGGTTTAACTATGGGCTCCAATACCGCACGGCTGCATTCGCTGGAATTGCCACTCAATTTTTCTGGGGCTTCATCCTCATTATGGTCTATCAGGCGTTCTTTGCGATGACCGATCGCACAACTCAGCCGATATCACTGGAGCAGGTCGTTGCTTACATATGGCTGCAGCAGGCGTTTATCGCCTTCATCATGCTTTGGTTCCGCGATCAAGAACTGTTCGATTTGATCACCACTGGCAACGTCGCTTATGAACTATGCCGGCCAAGCGGACTGTATTCCTTCTGGTATGCCAAGGTACTGGCGCAGCGTTTGTCAGCCGGGCTGCTCAGATGCGGACCGATCCTTCTGCTCGCCGGTTTGATGCCGGGTTCTTATCGACTCACCATGCCGCTTGATGCCGCGACGTTTGTTTTATTTGTGGTCACACTGCTTCTCGGTCTGCTGCTCGTCGCCGCGATCACGATGCTCATCCACATCTCTGTTTTCTACACCATGTCTCCCGTCGGTTCGCTGCTTATCTTTCAGATCGCAGGTGAATTCTTGGCCGGCATGATCATCCCGGTTCCGCTTATGCCCGAATGGCTGCAAAGGATCGTGCATCTCTTCCCTTTCCGCTGGACAGCAGACTTCCCATTCCGTGTCTTCTCCGGCCATATCGGCCATGAGGAAGCCCTGGTCGGAATCGTGATGCAGATGCTCTGGCTGGCCGTGCTCATATTCGTTGGAAAAGCGTTGATGCTGAAGGCTCTGCGAAGGGTGGTTGTGCAGGGTGGTTGAGATCGAGGCAGTTTGGTTCTCAGAAGAGGAAACGGGGGTAGTGCATTGAATTCGGTTGCTTTATTTTTCCGCTGCCTGGCGATTTTATTTAAAGCCCAGATGCAATACCGAACTTCTTTCTGGCTGTTGTCCTTGGGACAACTCCTGGTTCCGCTCTCGGTATTCGCCGGGCTGTATTTTCTCTTCGAGCGTTTCGGACAGCTGCAGGGATGGGAATTCTTCGAAGCAGCGCTGTGCTTTGCGGTGATTCATATGACTTTCTCCTTAAGCGAATGCTTCGTCCGCGGCTTCGACAGCTTCGCCTCTCTGGTGGTCAGCGGCGGCTTCGACCGGCTGCTCGTGCGTCCGCGGGGAACGGTGCTGCAGGTGCTGGGATCGAGGTTCGAATTTACACGCGTCGGCCGTCTGCTGCAAAGCATCATCGTGCTGGTGTGGGCCTGCATGAACCTGTCAATCGACTGGACCATCATGAAGGTGCTCACACTGATTCTGATGGTGGTAAGCGGTGTGTTCATCTTCACGGGCATCTTCATCCTGACAGCAACACTGTGCTTCTGGACGATTCAAGGTTTAGAAGTCACGAATATCCTCACCGACGGCGGGCGCGAGATGGCGCAATATCCGCTCCATATCTATGAGCGATGGGTGCGCCGCTTCTTCACCTTCGTGATTCCCTTCGGATGCGTCAACTATTTGCCGCTCCTCTATATTCTGGATCGAACCGAAGGAGCAGCATGGCCGTATGCCCTGGCGCCGCTGGCTGGATTCGTGTTCATCCTGCCTTGCTTAGCGGTATGGCACTACGGCGTGCGCCATTATCGCTCAAGCGGATCGTGAAGATGGCATGGGCGTGAGGCGGTATGGGCTTGAGGCGTGTGAGACGACACGATTTGTCGGTTCACGCGCCGAACCGGCTCATTCGCAGCCTGAGTCAACATTATCTGTCGACTCACGCGCCAAACCGCTCATTCGCATCCTGAAACGGCAGTTTTTGCCGAGACTCAGCACTCGCTTTCGCTGCTGTACTGCCTGAGTCGGCACATTTTAACGTCTCAACGCACAACACTCAGCCCTGTGTCAACAATCGCCGGCGACATCACTCTTCGGCTTCATCCTCGCCCGCTATTCCCCATTCGCCGCCATTGTCCCAGCCTTATTTCTCCCTCTGCTGCTCACCATGCTGTCCATCCTTCTGCCCGCGGCCTTTCTCCTCCAGCTTCTCCCAAGGAATGAACAGCTCAAGCAGGATCGAGAGCAGGATACCGGTGATAAAGCCGTTCGATACGAGCGGACGGATCAAGACAGGAATCCCTTCAAAATACGCCGCATCCAGGCTCAGAATCCCCAGGCCGACCAGCACCGGGATTGCGATGCGGTGGATCGTGATCGAATCGAACACCCGCCCCTTGATGCTGTTCAGCGATGTACCCAGCAGTTGGAAGTATGCGACAAGCAGCACCGCGTTGCCGATCGTGACGGGGATCGTCGCAAACAAACGGCTCATAAAAGGCAGCACCCCCGTACCGATCATCAGGATACCACCGATGATGAAGGGCTTGCGTTCAAAGATGCGCGTACTCTGCAGGAATCCAATCGACGATGAGAACGGCGCAAAGCTGACCAACCCCAATGCCCCGCCGGCCATCGAGAAAACCCCGTTCAGCATATAAGAACGGTTTAACCGCCGCTGCGACGCCTCTTCGCCCAAGAGCTGCGCACCGGTTATCACCGCCGTGATCGTATTGCTGAGGTTGATGAAGCTTGCCAGGCAAGTAACGATGATGATCGAGATGTTCAGATTCGGTGCTCCCAAAGGAAACAGCGTCAGCCCGAAGGAAGAACCACCCGAGGAGAGCAGCTGCTCTTGCGGGAAGAGGAGCGTATGCACGATCCAGCCGACGACGATACCGATCAAGATCGAGAAGTTCCCGAGCCGCTCGCCTCCCATGATTTTGAGGAGACAGACGAAGACGGCCGCCGCAAGCGCAAGCAGCGTCTCCGGCCAGACCACTGTGCCGTCTGGAGCAATCTTGAACATCCCTATGAAGAAGATCAGGATCAGCTGAAACGTCAGCAGGAACAGGAAGACGCTCATCACCATCGGCGTGAAGATCTTCTGCATAAACTTCAGCCCATCAAAAGCCGCCAAGATCGCCACTGCCGCTCCGGAGATCAGCATCCCCGCTGCGATGCCTCCCCCGACTTCAGGCAGGCTCATCCCCATCGCCGCTGCTGCGTAACTTAGATTGAGGACCAGCCCCCACATCAATCCGGAATGCCCCTCCATGAGAGGAAGACGGTGCCCGATCAGCCCTTGCAAGACACAGGCGATTCCCGTGATCATCAGGGAATTGCGGACCAATTCCGAGATCGTCTGCGCATCCAATACAAATGCAGAACCGACGGAGATCGGCACGACGATCGTATTGACGAAGATGTAGACGAACCACTGCAAGGAAGCGAAAATGGTGGTGAATAGGTTGTTAGGTTTCATGGTGTGTAGATTCTGCGAATAATTCATGTTCTCACCTTTCATTTTCTCCGATGCTTTTTCTCGTAGACGCTGTATTTAGGATGTTCAGAATTTGGACGTTCCTTACAGTATATCATCTCGAGCGAATCAATTACCATGTTCCCCCGTCATGCAGGTTTAAAAGGCGTATTAATAAATCGAGTAGGAGGGAGCGGCTAGCCCCGTCCTCTCACACCACCTAGCATGCGGGTCCGCACTAGGCGGTTCCAAAAGGTTGACAAAGTTCCATATAACGAGAAAGCATACTTTTCAGCCCTTTCGCTGCCCAATAGGAGGTTGGTCAATGTCTTAGCAAAATAATGGAACGAAGTTTAATCCGCCGTTACGTTACGAAACTGAAGACAGACAGAAGAGATCAGGTTCTATACATAAATAGATAACCATAAAAGATCTGAGTCAATATGAATTTTGTACAAAAAAACTGCCCTCATCCAAAAAGGATAAAGGCAGTTCCCTGTGCGTTGTTCAATTAACCAGTACTCATCAAGGCTTATCCTGCACTAACATCGAGCAGAGGCTTATTCGGCAGATAGTGGACTTCACGAAGCGGGCCTAGCAACCGTCAGCGGTTGTAGACTTTTTGCAGGGCATCGATGATGATGTTCGCTGTCTCCTCAATCGCTTTGTCCGAGACGTCGATGACCATGCAGCCAAGCTCTTTCATGATTTTGTCCGCATATTCCAGTTCTTCCACGATGCGCTCATATCTGGCATATTGGGCATGCTCACTGAGCCCCATCGACTTCAGCCGTTCCATGCGAATACGCAGGATATATCGGGCATCCATCGTCAAGCCGTAGATTCGTTCAGGTTCCACTTGATACAGCTCCCGGGGCACCTTCATCTCCGGAACAAGAGGCAGGTTCGCAACTTTGAACCCCTTATGCGCCAGGTAGATGCTGAGCGGCGTCTTCGACGTGCGCGATACGCCGATCAGCACGGCATCCGCCTTCAACAAGCCGGACTTATCCTTGCCGTCATCATACTTGACCGCGAACTCCACGGAATCGATCCGTCTAAAGTAATCCTCGTCCATCCTGTGCAGCAGCCCCGGTTTGGCGATCGGCCTCATGTTGAAGGAATCGATGAAGGCCTGCATCATCGGACCCATGATATCCACGGAGCGCACCCCCATCCGGATGCACTCCTGCTTCATGCATTCGCGCAGATCGGGCTGTACCAAGGTATAAGCGATGAATGCCGTCATCGAGGCCGCCTCTTCCACGATCAAGCGGATCTCATCCTCGTGAGAGATATTGCTGTGCCTGCGGATGATCGTGGGCACGGATTCGAATTGCCGCATCGTTGCATTTACGACACCTTCTGCCGTATTCCCTGTTGAATCCGAACAGATGAAAATTGCCCTTTCCTGCGATGGTTGATTGGGCTGCTTATGTGATTGCTGCTTCACCGATTCACACTCCTATCTCTCTCATGCGCTGAAACTTCTGCGGCCGCCAGCTCCAACAGCAGCCGGGTTGTCGTCTCCGTGCTGATCGAACCGGCGATTGCTCCGGATTCCTCGATGACGGGCAGGCTGTCCACTTGGTGATGGATCATCTTCGCCGCGGCATCGAGCACGGGATCCTCCGGTGAGACGGTGACGACCTTGGGCTGCCGCGTCATCACCATGCTGACCGGCATCTGCGGGGCAGCGGCATTGCCCAGGGTGAACTTCAGCAGATCCTTGCGCGAGACAACCCCCGCCAATTCCCCATTCTCCCCTGCCACTACCAGATTGCCGACATCCTCAAGGAACATCGTGATCACCGCATCTTGGATGGTGGTGGATTCCTTGACGATGACGGGCCTGGACATGACATCCTTGACCCGTTTCTCATGCAGCTGCTTGAGGGTCTCTGCGGCGGTTGTCATCTGGGTGCCGAGAAAATAGCCGACCTTCGGCTTCGCGTCCAGCATACCCAGCATGACTAGGACAGCTAAGTCGGAACGGATCGTCGGTCTGCTGACCCCGATCATCTCAGCGATCTGATCGCCAGTAATCGGTTCATGCTGTTTCACGATCTCCATGATTTCATGTTGTCTGGCCGTTAATTGCATGAGTAGATCGCCCCCTTCGTCCCAATATCACATCTTATTGCCGGTATTTCCCCTTCATTATCAAATATGTTGTATCATATTAAAGGATATTCCGCAATATATAACATACTATTATTTTTAATGGAGTATGGTTATATGTGAATTCATCAAAATTTAGCCCCGGTAAAGTAACTCCCTCAAGATCCAACACCATGCCAGCACCATGCCGTTTCCATGCATTCCTTAACATTCTTAATAATAACTTGCTGCAAGCTATTGTCATTCTCCGGATAAACCTATATTATTAATATATCTGTTAAAGATTTGGCAGGATAGTAATAACGTGATTAGATCATGGAGGATGTTGATGAAACTCGATATTTCTGAGAAATCATTGCCCGTCTATGAGGCGCTGGCAAGCGATGTGCGGCTGAAGATGATTCATCTGCTGGCGAAGCAGGAGATGAACATCAAGCAGCTGGCTGAAGCACTGGGCCTGAGCAGCGCGATTATGACGATGCACGTGAAGAAATTAGAGCGAGCGAAGATCATCGAGACACGGATGGTTCCCGGCCGCGGCGGGGCGAGGAAAGTCTGCACCCTGGCCACGGATTTCATCGAGATCGTCTTCCCGACCAGGGACTCCAGCTCGCCCCGTCTCTATCACGAGATGGAGGTATCGGTCGGCCATTATACCGATTTCCATGTGGAGCCGACCTGCGGACTGGCGACGACGGAGAAGGTCATCGGCATCTTCGATGAACCGCGCTGCTTCCTCGATCCCGAACGGGTGAATGCGAAGATCCTCTGGTTCGGACAAGGGTTCGTCGAATACAAGGTGCCTAATTATCTGATGAAAAATGAAGACCCCGTGGAGCTCGAGATTTCCTTTGAGATCTCCTCAGAAGCTCCCTATGCCAATGACAACTGGCCGTCGGATATCTCCTTCTTCCTAAACGGCGTCAAGCTCGGTCAATGGACCAGCCCGGGGGATTTTGGCGGATCGAATGCCCGCGGCAAATATACCCCGGACTGGTGGTTCACCGAGATCAACCAATACGGTCTGCTTAAAGTATTGAAGATCAATGAACAAGGCACCTTCATCGACGGCCATCAGATCTCCGAGATCACGCTCGATGATGTGGACATCCGGCAGAAACAATGGACCTTCCGCTTCGCCGTCCTTGAGGATGCGAAGAATGTCGGCGGAATGACGCTCTTCGGCACAGGCTTCGGCAACTACAATCAAGATATCAATTTCCGACTGTATTACACCAAGACCGAGCAACCGAATGGTTCCGCCGCGGATCAAGCAGATGAATAATCAAACAAACGGGGCAGTCTCCAATTGGAGACTGCCCCGTTTGTTGTAGGAGGATATATTAGGAGGATGCATTAGATTGGTTGTTTACTGTTTGCGTCCGCTTAAGCGGATCACGTTCCAGGACTTCGGCAGCAGCGTTGCGCGCACGATGCCGTCGTCCACCGCGGCGTCGCCGTTCGTTGTCGATTTCACCGCTTCTTCCGCAGCAGAATTTCTCGCCTTGAGATCTTCGTGATGCAGCACGATATGCTCGACCACTTGATAACCCTCGAAGCTGCGCATATCGCATTCCAGCTCCAGACTTTCTTCCAGATGGCGGTTCACCGCGAAGATCGTGACTTCATCTTGTTCTTCATTATAGACTGCCGTGGACTCAAGATAAGGGACATCGGTGAAGTCCTTCGTATCATAGCGCGGCGAGCTGGACAGCGTATGGAGCGCGATCCCGCGGCCGTATTGGGATGCATGCATGAATGGATAGTAGATCGTCTGCCGCCAAGCCTTGCCGTTCTTCTCCGTCATGATCGGCGCGATGACGTTGACCAGCTGTGCAAGGCATGCGATTTTGACGCGGTCAGCGTGCTTCAAGAATGTGATCAGCAGCGTACCGACCAGCAGTGCATCCTCGAAGTTATAGTGGTCTTCCAGCTGCGGCGGGGCGATCTGCCACGGTTCAATCTTGCGGTCCGCTTCGTTGGAATGATACCAAACATTCCACTCGTCGAAGGACAGATTGATCGTCTTCTTGCTCCGTTTCTTCGCCTTGACGAAGTCGGCAGTGGCGATTACCGTGCGGATGAAGCGGTCCATCTCCAGGGACTTCGCCAGGTAGTTGGCGGAATCATGCTCACGATTGCCAAAATATTGGTGCAGCGAGATGTAGTCCACATGATCATACGTATGCTCCAGAACCGTCGCTTCCCACTGCGGGAACAACGGCATGTTGGAGTGCGAGCTGCCGCAGACCACCAGTTCGATGGATGGGTCGACCTGTCTCATCGCCTTCGCCGTTTCCACAGCCAAACGCCCGTACTCATCCGGCGTCTTATGCCCGATCTGCCAAGGGCCGTCCATCTCATTGCCCAAGCACCAGACTTTGAATTTATGCGGTTCCTTGTAGCCGTGCGAGATTCGCAGGTCACTGTAGTAGGAACCGCTCGGATGGTTGCAGTACTCGATGAAGTTCCGCGCAGCATCGATTCCCCGCGTACCCAGGTTGACGGCCATCATCACTTCGCTGTTCGCCTTTTTCGCCCAATCGGCGAACTCGTTGGTACCGATTTCATTGGTCTCGATTACACGCCAAGCCAGCTCCAGACGACGCGGCCGCTGCTCTCTCGGACCTACACCGTCTTCCCAATTGTAAGCGGATACCATGTTGCCGCCGGGATAGCGGACGATCGGTACATTAAGCTCCCTGACCAGTTCGAGCACGTCCTGCCGGAACCCCTGCTCATCCGCAGTCGGATGGCCGGGCTCATAGATACCGCCATAGACGGCCCTGCCCAGATGCTCAATAAACGATCCATAGATGCGCTTATCGATCTCTGAGATCCGATATTCCTTGTCGACTACCATCTTAGCCTTCTTGAATTCAACCATCTTAACTCTCCTTCTCGCCGATGATTTCTTATCGTTAATTTAAATATTAATATTAAAGCATTTATGTTAGTAATTATAAAGCATGATGTTAACGGTGTCAATATCAGCTTGCTTGGTTCCAACCACTCGTCTGGCCCTGCCCTACTAACCAGCAATTGTTCTATAGGATGAAACCATCAGATTCAGAACCCGTCTCATAACATTTATCATAAATTTAGGTCAGAAACCGTCAATCGAAGCACATCATGATTTGCGTCCGAGCCATAGCAGAGTTCTTGTTGTATTCACTGTGATTCTTCAACTTCCTTCCTTTTCTTATCTATGCTAAGCTAAATCTTGTCAGGACTTAGCCGTATGCGGGATTTATGCCGAGATAGGGTGTTTACGTCCATGCAATTGCTGGCAGCCCCCTCGCCCGAACCGCCCTGTTGCACGCTAACGGAACCAGAGTACGTTATTAGAGCTCAAAAGCCCCTATTCCAGCAGTTAACGGAACGGTGGTACGCTATTTGCTCGCAAACGACAGCGAAGGGGCGGCATTCAACCAAATAACGGAATGGTGTTCCCTTAACTTCGGCAAATTTGATGAATACAGCAAAATAACGCACCTGTGTTCCGTTACTGTTGCGCAGAAGCGGCCGTGACCAGACGGACATGCGGCAAGACGGCAAGGAGGCTTCAGGAAAAAGCGGCAGAAAGCAGTAGGATACTAAACAAATCCTGCGTCCCGCAAGCACTCACATGTACCTTCAAGCTCTATGTTCACATGTCGAGCAGTGTACGTAAGCTTAGTGCGCAGAATCGGAAGGAGGAGATGTTCATGAAGGAAGCCATCTTCTTAGAACCTGTCTTCAAGGAGAGAATCTGGGGAGGAACGAAGCTGAAGGAATTGTTCGGTTATAACATCCCGACGGATCAGACCGGGGAATGCTGGGCGGTATCCGCTCATCCGAACGGCCAGAGCGTCGTGAAGAACGGTCCGCTGAAGGGCAAACCGCTCGGCGAGCTGTGGGCGGAGCATAAGGAGATCTTCGGCGATGCAGCCGGCACAAGCGAGGTTTTCCCGCTCTTGACGAAGATTCTCGATGCCTCGGATGATCTGTCCGTGCAAGTTCATCCCGATGATGAATATGCACGGGTACACGAGAACGGCGAACTAGGCAAGACCGAATGCTGGTATGTGCTGGACGCCGAACCGGGCGCGGAGATCATCTACGGCCATACAGCCAAGACCCGCGACGAACTGCGCAAGATGATCGACGACGGTGCATGGGATGAGCTTCTATGCAGAGTACCGGTGAAACCGGGGGATTTCTTCTATGTCCCCAGCGGAACGATCCATGCCCTCGGCAAGGGCATCGTCGTCTTGGAAACCCAGCAGAGCTCGGATACCACGTATCGCGTCTATGACTACGACCGCACGGATGCTTCCGGCAACAAACGCGAACTCCACCTCGATCAAGCGATCCAAGTAACGGCAGTGCCTCACGTTGGAGCACAGCCCACCTGTGAAACCAAGCAGATCGGCGGCGCCAAACTGACCACTTTCGTATCGAATGAATTCTTCACTGTACAAAGAGCGGAACTAAAGGGCGAACTCGAACTTGACCCTGCTTCGACCTTCCGCATCTGCAGCGTGATCGCCGGTTCGGGAGAACTGCAGGTCGAAGGGCAGCGCTATGGCCTTCGTAGGGGAGAACACTTCATCCTCCCCGCTGCATCGGAAGGAATTCGCTTCACCGGCGATCTGGAACTCATGTTCTCTTGGATATAAGACTTGCATCATCTTCTTCCAAAAGCAAACTTCCATATGCTAGACTATTAAACGTACAAAACGTCGTACAAGCGTACAACGTAACACCGTGAATTTGGACAACACACAACCTAGAATGATCAGACTAAGGAGATGAACAAGATGCCAACTCTCGATCTTCCGCTTGATGAACTGAAGCAATACCAAGGAATCAATCCGCGCCCCGATGACTTCGATGCCTATTGGGAGCGAGCGCTGGCAGAGATGCAGACAGTGGATCCGCAGATCGAGCTGGTGCCCAGCGAATTCCAAGTGCCCTTCGCCGAGTGCTTCCATCTTTATTTCACCGGTGTTCGCGGCGCGCGAATCCATGCCAAGTATATTCGTCCGAAGGGTGTCCAGGAGCCGCATCCGGCGATTATCATGTTCCACGGCTACTATATGAACTCTGGAGACTGGGCGGATAAACTCGCCTATGCCGCGATGGGTTACTCCGTCTTCGCGATGGATGTGCGCGGGCAGGGAGGTCTTTCCGAAGATGTCGGCGGGGTGAAGGGCGTAACGGTCAAAGGACATATCATCCGCGGCCTCGACGACGAGCCGGATAACCTTTTGTATCGCCATATTTTCTTGGATTGCGCGCAGCTCGCCGGCATCGCCATGAATATGCCGGAAGTCGATGCCGAGCGAGTTGGCGTCATCGGCTGGTCGCAGGGCGGCGGCCTTACGATCGCTTGTGCAGCGCTGGAGCCGCGGATCAAGCGGGCGGCGCCGGTATATCCCTTCCTGAGCGACTATCGCCGCGTATGGGAGATGGATCTGGCGAAGGATGCTTATGATGAACTGCAGCTCTACTTTCGCCATTTCGATCCTTGCCACGAGCGGGAGGAAGAGATCTTCACGAAGCTCGGCTACATCGATGTTCAGCACCTGGCTCCTCGTATCCAAGCTGAGGTGCTGATGGGGATCGGCCTGATGGACACGATCTGCCCGCCGTCCACGCAGTTCGCCGCGTACAATAAGATCCCGTCGCCTAAGCAAACGGTCATCTATCCAGACTACGCCCACGAACATCTGCCGGGGATGCACGACAAGATTCTGCAATTTATGCGTGGTCTGTAATAGGAAGAGGAGCTGTACCGATTATGCGAAACGATCGGACAGCTCCTTTGTGTATGTCTATATTCAACAACCGCTCCTTCGCGGGAGCAACGCGGTTACTTCACGGATCCCTGCGACGCTTCCATCTCTACCGCACACTGAGTCAACAGTATTTGTCGATTCACACACAGCTCCTCTACTTCTGGCACGCGAGTCAACAGTATTTGTCGATTCGCACACAGCTCCTCTACTTCCGACACGCGAGTCAACAGTATTTGTCGATTGGCATACCGTTTCCCTACTTCCGACACGCGAGTCAACAGTATTTGTTGATTCACATACCGCTTCCCTACTGCCGCATGCTGAGTCAACAATAATTATCGGTTCACGCACCCGCCCCATCTCTTCACATGCCAAATCAACGGAATCTGTCGGCTCACGCACCATTTCCCTGCTTCCGTACTTGAATCAACATAATCTGCCGTCTCACACGTCGAAACTGCCTCCGTACGCCCTGAGTCGGCACTTTCTGCTGTCTCAGCGACATTAAACGCCGATCCAACCTATACAAAAGGGAAGAGACTGTCCCTAGTCATCTGACTAGAGGACAGTCTCTATGCGATCAATTTCTAACCTTTTATATCTAAATAAATTGTTTATATCTCGCTTAAAGGACTGGTTGTCTAAGTTTGTTATAAAGTCTTTCATCAACTTCAGAATCACTCGGCGGCTATGCTGAATAATCGTTGCGGCAACGTGAAAGAACTCTAAACGAAAACGCGCAATCGTATACCCCTGGTGGACGGGTTCGCAGCAGTCCTGTTTGAATCGCTCATAGAGGTTATAGGCTAATAGCTTGA
>NZ_BMAQ01000018.1 GCF_015472005.1 Insulibacter thermoxylanivorax
CGCCCTTCAAGGACGATTTCGACAACGGATTCGCTTCCCTCGATCCATGAAGCACAGTGAAAACGACGTCTGCCAAAGCTTCGGTGGTGTGTTTAGCCCCGCTATATTTTCGGCGCAGCGCCACTCGACCAGTGAGCTATTACGCACTCTTTCAATGATGGCTGCTTCTAAGCCAACATCCTGGTTGTCTAAGCAGCGCCACATCCTTTCCCACTTAACACACACTTCGGGACCTTAGCTGTTGGTCTGGGCTCTTTCCCTCTCGACGATGGATCTTAGCACTCACCGTCTGACTGCCGGAAAGCTCGTAGCTGGCATTCGGAGTTTGACTGAACTTGGTAACCCTTGCGGGCCCCGCATCCAATCAGTGCTCTACCTCCAGTACGATCATTCCCGACGCTAGCCCTAAAGCTATTTCGGGGAGAACCAGCTATCTCCGAGTTCGATTGGAATTTCTCCGCTACCCCCACCTCATCCCCTGATTTTTCAACATCAGTGGGTTCGGGCCTCCAGTGCGCGTTACCGCACCTTCACCCTGGACAGGGGTAGATCACCCGGTTTCGGGTCTACGACGACGTACTATCACGCCCTGTTCAGACTCGCTTTCGCTGCGGCTCCGGCTCTTCACCTTAACCTCGCACGCCATCGTAACTCGCCGGTTCATTCTGCAAGAGGCACGCCATCACCCCATGAACGGGCTCTGACTTCTTGTAAGCACACGGTTTCAGGTTCTCTTTCACTCCCCTCCCGGGGTGCTTTTCACCTTTCCCTCACGGTACTGGTTCACTATCGGTCGCCAGGGAGTATTTAGCCTTGGCAGATGGTCCTGCCGGATTCATACGGGGTTTCACGTGCCCCGTACTACTCGGGATCCACTCCGGGGCCGCCACGCTTTCGACTACAGGACTCTTACCTTCTATGGTCGGCCCTTCCAAGCCGGTTCGTCTAGCATGACAAGCTCCCTCAACGAGTGTCCCACAACCCCAGTGAGCATGCTCACTGGTTTAGGCTCCTCCGCGTTCGCTCGCCGCTACTGACGGAATCACTGTTGTTTTCTTTTCCTCAGGGTACTTAGATGTTTCAGTTCCCCTGGTATGCCTCCTCGCACCCTATGGATTCAGGTGCGGGTACCTGCCCATAACGACAGGTGGGTTCCCCCATTCGGACATCCCCGGATCGACGCCTGCTTACGGCTCCCCGAGGCATTTCGCTGTTTGCCGCGTCCTTCATCGGCTCCTGGCGCCTAGGCATCCACCGTGCGCTCTTCCTAGCTTAACCTTTGCTTTCGTGCATGGCTTGCTCCATGCACGTCGCGCGGATGCTCTATGCTTCTGCTGCTATC
>NZ_BMAQ01000019.1 GCF_015472005.1 Insulibacter thermoxylanivorax
TTGTCCTAAAAACAGGACAAAAACCGAAAAACAGGCGCCGGCGGGGAGGATGTGTCCTAAATTTAGGACAAAATCGTTGAAGAATCGTTTGGCACAACATGATGACAGGGTGTTCCAGCACAATATGATGGCAGGGTCTGCGGATTCGAAATTGACACCAGGGATTCCTGGGTTCTTAAACACCAAGGGATTCATGTATTCCTCTAAATGGAACCAAGGCATAATTGGAACCAAGGCAGGCGACCTAACATAGGATGTGGTAAAAGGTGATACTGTTAGTCGATGCAGATCATCGAATCAACGATCTTGCGTATCCATCATCGACTTCGCCAGAAAATCATGAAAATATAAGACTATGGCATGAGCGAAGATGCTTGATCTAATCTTGATCGAATCAAGATTAGATTGTTTCGTCAAAGGGATTCTGTGATAAAGTTTAAGAGTTATAGATTTGTGGCATAATGCTAAAAAAAGAAATAAGGATGATGGTGCCTATGGAACAAAATGCAGAAGTGTGCATCATATGCGGCCGTGATCAGCAGACGGGTATATTGATTTGTGACCAATTAATCTGCGAGCAATGCGAACAAGAAATGATCCGAACAGATGTTAAGGAAGAGAAATATCATTTCTTTGTCGATCAAATGAAAAAGATATGGTATAAGATGACCTCATAGCGCAGAAGTATCTTCTTAACAAGGCCTTTCGATCATAGTGATTGATCGGGGCTTGTTCGTGTTATAATAGACATAATTCGCCCTTTGGCAGCCGTTGTTTACACTGCAAAGCTGTATAGAGGATCATTTTAACCATAGTGTTTATAATCATAGAAGAACATGAGCCTTAATAGAAGGTGTGCATGCTCGTCTGAGTAATCGCGTTATATTCGCATCATAACCTAAGATGTAACGAACGCAAAGTACATAAACGCAAAGTACATAATACTTAGATAATCTATACACATAACTAGTGGTGCAACAGCCAATATTAGAACACGAAATGCAACAAAAACACAGATTGCAAAAACACAGATTGCAATAACACAGAATGTAATAACACAAAATGTAATAACACAAAATGCAAGAGCACCCGATAAAAAATAAACACAAAAACTAATGCATGGATCATCAACACCTAAACACAGATCATGCGTTGCGGAGGCCTACATGTTGGATAAGCATCGTGCCCCATTATATGAACGAATCATAGAACACCATGAAAGCCGGCCGATCAGCTTCCATGTTCCGGGGCATAAACAGGGAGACGCAGTGCCTGGGGAAGTTTTGCCGGGGGAAATCATACCGCGAGAGGCTGTGTCAGAGGCAGCCATATCGAGGATAGCTATGCCGGGTAACGCGGTGCAGGATGCAGGAAGTCAAAATCGGCTTAGGGCTTGGATGGAATACGATTATACAGAGATTACTGGATTGGATGATCTGAATCAGCCGACAGGTGTGATCAAGGAAGCGGAGCAGCTGGCGGCACAGTGTTTTGGTGCGGATCGGACGTTCTTCCTTGTGCAAGGAAGCACATTAGGGAATCTGGCGTTGATCCTAAGTGTATGTGCTCCGGGGGATGTGATCCTCGTCGACCGTTTTGTTCATAAGTCGGTGATTCATGGCTTGATGTTAGCCAATGCGAAGGCAGTCTTCCTGCCGCCGATCTGGGATCCGATCACTGGGTATCCTGCGGGAATCCAGGTATCTGCATTGGAAGAGGCGCTGCGCCGATATCCGGAGGCTAAGGCATTGTTCCTGACGCGGCCGAATTACTATGGACAAGCCGCTGATCTGGCAGAGGTCGTAAGCATCGTGCACCGTGCCGGAATCCCGCTGCTGGTGGATGAGGCCCATGGCGCGCACTTCGGCTTCCATGAAGCCGTACCCCCGTCTGCGCTGAGCTTCGGCGCAGATGCCGTGGTACAGTCGACGCACAAGATGTTGTCGGGACTGACGATGGGAGCGATGCTCCATATCCAGGGACCGCGCGTCGACCAGGAACGCATCGTTCAGACGATTCGCCTCTTGCAGACGAGCAGTCCTTCATATCCGATCATGGCCTCGTTAGATGTGGCCAGGCTTTTGATGCATACGAAGGGCAGAGAATTCATCGAAGCGGGCTTGCAAGCTGTGCGCCGTTTTGAACAAGGGATGGCGGAGATGGAGTGGTTCTATCTGGCCTCATCTCGAATTCCGCCTCGAACCCCGCCGCGAGCATCGGAGTCTGAGCATGGATTGGATTCGGTGCAGGAATCTTTGAAAACTCAGGATTCACTGGCAACCATTCTGCAGGATCCTTTTAAGCAAACTGTTCAAGACTTAACAGGGACTTATACGGGATATGAGTTACAGCACCTGCTTGAGCAGCACGGGTGCATGGTCGAACTCGCAGATCCTAATTGTGTACTGCTTGTATTCAGCCCCTTTTCAACGGTGGAACACAGCGAGCGGATCTTGGAAATTTTTCGACGGATCTCGACGCAATCTCAGTTGGACAAGAAGGAACTTAGCAAGCCCGTAACGAATACATATACATTACCCACCATTCCGACTTCAACCGAAGCAGTAACGTTCTCTAGACATATGATGGATGGGGAACAGATCGTCAAGGTGCCGCTTTCAGAAGCGGTTGGCAAGCGCAGTGCAGAGATGATCATTCCCTATCCGCCGGGAATTCCTTTCGTCTATCCTGGTGAAAAGCTGAGCGGCGAAGTGATCGGAATCTTGCAGACGATGGCAAGGATGGGGGCGCGGTTTCAAGGGACGATCGATGCTGGATTAGATGCTGTCTGCATCATCAAGGGAACTTGAAACGCATGAAAGGAAGGCATACGATATTGCATCTTAAGGGAATATTCATCACATTCGAAGGTCCTGATGGATCAGGGAAGTCCACACAGATTCAGAAACTTGCTGAGGCACTGGTTCGTGACGGTTATCCGGTAGTGGTTACCCGGGAGCCGGGAGGCACGCCGATCAGTGATCAGATTCGAGGCATTCTGCTCTCCCCCGAGAACACCGCGATGAATGGGCAGGCAGAGGCGCTGCTCATGGCAGCTTCACGAGCACAGCACGTCCATGAGAAGATCATCCCCGCCTTAGAAGCCGGAAAGATCGTATTATGTGATCGTTTTGTCGATGCCAGCATGGCTTATCAAGCAGCTGGATTAGGTCTTGATGCAGAGGCGGTAAGAGAGATTAATCGTTTTGCGATCTCCGGCATCATGCCGCATCGCACGTATCTGCTTGATATCCCGGTGGAAGTGGGGAGGAGACGGATTCAAGAGCGGTTAGCGCGGTCAGGAACTCGTCTGGACCGCATCGAACTGAAGGACGAAGCCTATCACGAGCGGGTGCGCGAAGCTTTCTTGCAGATCGCATCAGCGGAACCGGACAGGGTATACCTCATCGATGCAGACCGGGATCCGGAGGAGATATTCAAGACGATCTATACCGATTGCCAAAGGTTGCTTCGTGTGTCGTCAGCAGATTAAGGTATAATGAAGGAGGAGGATTGTCTATGAAAATGGTGGTTGCTGTCGTACAGGACAAGGACGCGCCCAGACTGTCTAATGCCTTGGTTCAAGAAGGAATCCGGGCGACGAAACTAGCGAGTACGGGCGGCTTCTTGAGAGCGGGGAATACGACGTTCCTCATCGGGGTTGAAGATGAGAAGGTGGAAGATGTCATGCGCATCATCCGTTCGAACTGCCGTGTTCGCGATCAATTGGTCACACCAGTTTCGCCGATGGACGGTACGACTGATTCATACATTCCTTACCCCGTTGAAGTACAAGTGGGCGGAGCAGCGGTATTCATCATACCTGTAGATCGCTTCGAACATTTTTAAGGTCAAGGGAGGCCGCCGGAGGCCTCTTTTATAGATGATATATAGATGCATTCACAGAGATGCATAGAAGAGTTGCATGTGAAGATGCATTGAAGTCATTCCGATAGATGGGATTTATTCCATCGTCCAGAGAGGGAGCAGGTTCGATCATGAAAGCGAAAGGGGCGTGTTGGATATGAAGATCGACAATCGAATACGCGCGATCACCAGCGACAGGAAGACGGTGGATCATCCTTCCGCGATGCATGTCCGAAACCGCTCCTTTCAAGACTTTATGGGGCAGCAGGAGAAAGAGCATTCCGAAGAGCAGCTGCGGCGAACACTGCAACAGATCATCCTGCAAGGCGAGCGGTTGAGCAAGTCGATGACCGTGCGCGAGTTATACGCATACAAGAACATGATCCGTAACTTCTTGGAGGATACGGTACGCAGGGGCATCGGCATCAAAGAGACGCGCGGCTGGGATCGGCGCGGCCGCGGCAAGAAGTACAAAATTCTCGACGAAATCGACGCTCATCTCATCGGCATGGCAGAGGAGATGCTAACCCATGAGCAGGGACGCATCCAGATCCTGCAGAAAATCGGAGAGATCAAAGGTCTGCTGATCAACCTGCTCTCATAATTGGAAAGAGGGATCAGCATGGGAATCACCACGAGTATCAAGCGTGAACATGCGGAGGCGCTGCTTCTAAGAAGCTTAGCGGAAGGGAAGCTGTCGCACGCATATTTGTTTAGCGGACCGAAGGGTTCAGGCAAGCTGCAGACGGCGATGGCGCTGGCCCAAGCGCTCTTCTGTACGAATCGGACAAGCCCTGTAGACGGCGGAAGAGCCTGCGGTCAGTGTGTTGAATGCCGCAAGGTCCTTAACGGCAATCATCCGGATCTCATCCGCATCGCACCCGACGGCGCTTCGGTTAAGATCGACCAGATCCGCCAATTGCAGCGCAGCTTTGCTTATCTCGCCGAAGATGATCGGCCGCGTATGTATATCATCGAAGAAGCGGAGAAGATGACCATCCAGGCAGCGAACAGTCTGCTCAAATTTCTGGAGGAGCCCGGCGAGAGGATCACAGCAGTGCTGATCACGGATAATGCGAATGCGCTTCTGCCAACGATCGCTTCACGAGTACAACGCATCGCTTTCCCCCCGTCACCTCCTGCCAGCATCGCCAGCCAGCTCATAGCAGAAGGCATCCCCGATACCCTAGCAAACCCCGCATCGCAGTTAGCAGCAGGTTTGGAAGCTGCTAGAGAATATGCCCAATCCGAATGGTTTGCAGAATGTCGGAATATAGTGATACAATTAGCGAAAGAATCCTTGAGTTCGCCTGCTAAGTCATTGCTGACTGCGCAGCAGAAAATATTCAAGAATTCTTTGTCGGAACATATGGAGATCATATTGCAATTATTTGGATTACTGTTTAAGGATATCATCCATGTACAGGCCCGGCTGACAACGGCTTTGAATTATCCAGACCAGATCGGCTGGCTAAAGCAAGCAGCGCTTAAGCGAGATGCAGGCTGCTGGGTCCGGGCGCTGGAGTTCGTGATCGAAGCACGCAAACAATTGCGGGCGCATGTCAATCCGCAGCTTGTACTGGAGCGGTTACTTGTTGCAGTACAGGAGGTGTAATCGATGTACAGCGTCGTAGGCGTCCGTTTCAAACGAGCCGGCAAGATCTACTATTTTGATCCGCATGATCTTGAGATCGAGAAGGATCAATATGTGATCGTCGAAACGGCACGCGGCATAGAATACGGCAAAGTCGTCATCGGACGCAAAGAAGTAGATGACACCGATGTCGTCCTGCCGCTGAAGAAAGTCATCCGCGTAGCCGGCGAAGAGGACGCGAAGATCGTGGAAGAGAACCGCGCAGCTGCCAAGGAAGCCTTTGGCACCTGTGTGATGAAGATCAAAGAGCATAATCTGGGCATGAAGCTCATTGATGTGGAATATACCTTCGATCGAAACAAGATTATCTTCTATTTTACGGCTGAGGGACGAGTGGACTTCAGAGAGCTTGTCAAAGACTTGGCCGGTGTATTCCGTACACGAATCGAACTCCGCCAGATCGGGGTTCGCGATGAGGCCAAGATCTTGGGCGGGATCGGTCCCTGCGGGCGTCCGTTATGTTGTTCGACATGGCTGGGTGATTTTGAACCCGTATCGATCAAGATGGCGAAGGACCAGAATCTGTCCCTGAACCCGACGAAGATCTCCGGGTTGTGCGGCAGATTGATGTGCTGTCTGAAGTTCGAACATGATAACTATGAGAATGTGAAGACAGAACTTCCGAAGGTGGGCTCCCACGTGATGACCACGATGGGACCCGGCAAGGTCGTCGGTTTGAAAGTGGACGAACATATGGTTCAGGTTCAGTTGTTCGAACATCACAATAAGATCTGGGACATGTCCCCTGATGATGTAGTTGAACAAAACGACATCTAATGGATATCGCACCGTGAGTGATGTGCTGAAGCAGAGGTGAGACCGTGGACAAGAAAGACATCTATCAACAGATGATTCTTATCGAAGAGCAAGCCGGGATCTTGCACGAATCGCTCAGTGCTATGAAGGAACAGCTCGTTCACTTGCTTGAAGAGAATAAGAGGTTAAGCATAGAGAACCAGCAATTACGCAAAATCTTAAAAAAAGAGCACGCCGTCGAATCTGCGGAAGAGGACCAGAAGCGTGCATCCCAGCAAGCTGAGGAGGATGCCAAAGCTTCTTCAGCACAGGTGGGAGAAGGGTATGACAATCTCGCGCGGCTGTATTACGAAGGTTTTCATATCTGCAATATCAACTACGGCCATTTACGAACGGAAGGCGATTGTCTATTCTGTCTCTCCTTCTTGCATAAATCATAAATGACCGCAGGATGATCTCCTGCGGTTTTAACATCACTGGAAAGTGGAGTGTTATGAAAGATATTGTGTTGTACCCCAGCGAACGCATCGACGATCTGTTAACCCATGACCTGCGCATCATCCAAAGTGATGAGGTGTTCAGCTTCTCCCTCGACGCGGTGCTGCTGGCGAGGTTCTGCAGCATTCCAGCCCGCGGCAGGCTGCTGGATCTATGCAGCGGGAACGGAGTGATCCCTTTGCTCCTGTCAACGCGCAGCAAGCTGCCGATTACCGGCGTGGAGATCCAGCCGCGGTTAGCCGATATGGCGAGAAGGAGCGTGAAGCTGAATCATCTGGAAGGGCGCATCACCATCGTCGAGCAAGACCTTCGAACCTACCAATATGAAGTTCCGCCCGGATCTTACGATCTGGTCACCGTTAACCCTCCGTATCTGCCGAAGAAGATTGGGATGGTGAATCAGAACGAGTACATCGCAGCTGCTAGATTTGAGATTCTATGCACGATGGAAGAGGTCATCGCTGCCGCTGCCCGCTTGGTCAAGAGCGGCGGCAAAGTAGCCGTGGTTCACCGCGCTTCACGTCTTGGCGAACTGCTGTCAGTGATGCGCGAGTATCGTTTAGAACCCAAACGGCTGCGTATGGTGCATCCAAGAGCAGGGACAGAAGCGAACATGGTATTGGTGGAAGCGATCCGCGATGCGGCTCCGGAACTCCGCGTACTGCCGCCCCTCATCGTCTATGAAGGCGATCGATATGGACAGGAGTTATTGGATGTCTATTATGGGAAGCGTTCTCAGCTCCAGGATTGAACGGAAACAGCAGGAAGATGGGACGGACCGTAGATAGACCGGAGTGATGAACAAGAAGGAGAGCGGACAAAATATAGGGAACAGATAGAGAACAGATAGAGAACAGATAGAGAACAAACCCCAAGGAGATCACCCCGATATCACCATGCGGAGAGGAGATAGCCATGCAGATCCAAAAGAGTTTCGATGAGCACCCGACAGGAACGCTGTATCTGGTCGCAACGCCGATCGGCAATCTGGAGGATATGACCTTCCGCGCGATTCGCATCCTGCGCGAAGCGGACTGGATCGCTGCAGAGGATACAAGACATACACGCAAGCTGCTGACGCACTTTGACATCACACCGAAGCGTCTGGTCAGCTACCATGAACACAATAAGCATGCCAGCGGCGAAACATTAATCCGCGCCTTGCTTGAAGGACAGGATGTGGCGCTTGTCAGCGACGCGGGACTGCCCGCGATCTCGGATCCCGGAGTGGACCTTGTTCGGGCTGCCATCGCTAAGCAGATCCCCGTTGTTCCGATCCCCGGAGCCAATGCAGCTCTCTCCGCGCTGATCATCTCAGGACTTCCTGCGGAGCGCTTCATGTTCGCTGGGTTCCTGCCGCGGGAGAACAAGAAGCTGAAGGCCGTGCTGGAAGAACTCCGAGGCTTCGAAGGAACGGTGATCTTCTATGAAGCGCCGCATAGACTGCGCAAGACCTTGACCGCTGTTCATGAGCTGTGGGGAGACCGGTCGGCAGCAGTGGTCCGTGAGCTCACGAAGAAGCATGAAGAAGTCATCCGCGGCACGCTTGCGGAATGCATCGATTGGTTTGCGTCCCAGGAGCCGTTAGGCGAGATCTGTCTGCTGGTAGAAGCACCGGGTGCAGCAGCGCAAGACGATACCCTGTGGTGGGAAGAACTATCAATCCCCGAGCACGTGGCTTATTATCAAGAGCAGGGCTTCGATCGTAAGGAATCGATGAAGAAGGCTGCTGCGGACCGCGGTCTTTCGAGGCGCGAGATCTATCAAGCCTGTCTAGCAGAACAAAAAAATCCCTAAGTACGCCTCGAGCCAAACGCACTTAGGGATATTAAGGAGATATAAAAGGTTAGAATTAACAAGGTCATTATTACTTAAATTATAACCTATTTTCACCGATTTGTCAGCATAATCTGAAGAGATAAGCGGAAAATATCTGACCAATCGGTGAAAACCGCGCCGCTAAAGGGATGCAACCGACAGGCTTGTCCCTTTAGAAGTCCTGGTAAGGCGCAGGTCGAACAGGAATTAGGATTGCGACTGTGAAGAATTGTAGATTTCGATCAATTCCTCAATACATTGCTTGCTGATCATCTTGCCTCTGTAGTGAATGAGATCATCAGCGTTGCCGGTGAAGATGCAAGCAGGCTCATACTTCTTGAGCATGATGCGTTCGCCGTCTACATAGATCTCCAGTGCATCTTTCTCGCTGATTCCTAGAGTGCGACGTAATTCGATCGGAATAACTACGCGTCCTAGTTCGTCAACTTTTCTAACAATTCCAGTAGATTTCATCATGACAATAATTCTCCTCTCTAAAATTAAACGTCATCTTTCGACACTCTTTTCATTACTAGAGTACCAACCATTCCCAAATAAGTCAATATCCTTTGCGGGTGAAAAATTAGTATGTAGGCGAGAAATATGCAGATTATATGGAGAAAAACGACTATAATGACTATATATTAATTTTAAAACAAATTCAATTGAAAATTTATTTATTCGACATGTTTCGACATTTTTTTCGCCTATCATCGTCAATAATCCGACAAAAATTTCAATTATCTAAAGGCGGGTGAACCTATGCGTCTGGTAAATATGGAAGAAAAGGTATTCAAAGATCCGGTTCATCAATATATCTATGTGCAAGATGAACTGATCTGGGATTTGATCAATACGAGGGAGTTTCAGAGATTACGGAGAATTCGCCAGCTCGGAACTTCATTCATGACCTTCCATGGCGCCGAGCATAGCCGATTCACTCATTCGCTTGGAGTCTATGAGATAACCCGGAAGATCATCTCGCAGTTTGAACGGCATCGGTATGAGGATTGGCCGGCGGAGGAACGCATGGTATGCTTGTGTGCTGCCTTGCTTCACGATGTCGGGCACGGTCCCTTCTCCCATTCGATCGAGCCGATCTTCCATGTGGATCATGAGGAATGGACGTGTCAGATCATCCTTGGGGATACGGAGATTAATCGGGTATTGCGTAAGGCCGATGAGCGTCTGCCGGAGCGGGTGGCGGCGGTGATCCGCAAGGAGTATCCGCAAGAGATCGTCGTACATCTAATATCCAGTCAACTAGATGCGGACCGCATGGATTATCTGCTGCGCGACGCCTATTATACCGGTGTCAGTTACGGCACTTTCGACTTGGATCGCATCCTGCGGGTTATTCGCCCCCATCAGGGACGGATCGTCGTGAAAGAGAGCGGGATGCATGCCGTTGAACACTATTTGATGTCGAGATACCAGATGTATTGGCAGGTATACTTCCATCCTGTCACCCGCAGCTCGGAGATTATCTTAAGGAATATTCTTAAACGGGCAAGAAGCTTGTACCAACAGGGCTATGCTTTTCGGTTCTTGATGGATCCCCTGCCGGCCTTATTCGAAGAAAAGCTGACGCTTGAGCAGTACCTCAAGCTGGATGAATCCTTCATGCAGATGACCTTGATGCAATGGACGAAGGAGGAGGATGCCGTGTTAGCCGATCTTTGTGATCGCTTCCTCTTTCGCCGCCTATTCAAATATACACCATTGGAAGAAAAAGATAAACCATTCGTGAACGAGCTTCGCATGTATATGAAGGATCTGGGCATCGATCCGGACTACTACCTGGAAATTGACTTCCCTTCCGATCTTCCTTATTATGTTTATCAACCTGGAGAAGAGACGAGCAAGAAGGCGCCGATCTTGCTGCTCGGCGAGAGGGGACAGATCATCGAGATCTCCGAGAAGTCCGAGGTCGTCCGCTCCATCAGCGGTGTTCATAAAGGCACGAATCAGCTGTATTATCCACGGGAATGGCTGAAGCAGCAAACTTCGGCATGGCCGGCGGAGCTGAGGGATTTCCTGGGTATGTAACAAGCCGATCCGGCTGCAGGGTAAGATCAGTATAGATACAACTTGGATTGCAAGAGATCCAGAGTGGAAAGGAAGGCAGTCAGATGTTAATCGATACGCACGCTCATATTAATATAGAACAATTCGACGAGGACAGAGAACAGGTCATCGAGCGGGCTCTGGATGCAGGTGTGACGAGGATCGTTAATATCGGATATAATCGCGAGACGATACCAAGTTCGCTTAAACTGGCAGAGGAACATGACTTCATCTACAGCACCGTGGGCTGGTATCCGCAGGATGCGATCAATATGGAGGAGGGCGATCTCGAGTGGCTGGAATCGCTCTGTTCCCATCCAAAGGTCGTTGCCATCGGGGAGATCGGATTGGATTATTACTGGGATACTTCCCCCAAGGAGCTTCAACAGCAGATCTTTCGCGAGCAGATTCGCTTGGCCCGCCGGATGAAACTGCCGATCGTCATTCATAACCGCGAGGCCCATGGCGATGTGGTGCGAATCTTGAAGGAAGAGAATGCTGCAGAAGTAGGGGGCATCATGCATTGTTTCTCGGGCAGTTGGGAGATTGCCAAGCAGTGTCTGGATATGAATTTTTATATCTCCTTTGGCGGCCCGATCACCTTCAAAAACGCGGTCCGACCCAAGGAAGTGTTGGCCAAAGTGCCATTGGACCGTCTGCTGATCGAGACGGATTGCCCATATCTGACTCCTCACCCATATCGCGGGAAACGAAACGAACCTGCCTATGTTCGTTATGTTGCAGAGGCAGCTGCGGAAATAAAAGGAATAGAAATGGAAGAAATCGCAAGAATAACCTCCGAAAATTCGTTTCAAGTATTTACCAAAATGATATAATCATGAGCATTCATGAGAAATGAAGAGAAAGAATGCAAAATAACTGGGTTCTGTTTGGAAAATGGAATTGGGAACTCGGATTAGGTCAAATGACGCATAATCAAAGGAAATCCCCATCTTTACACTTCCTCCTCAAGTTGAGTAATATCCCTAAATGAGATAAAAAAAGAGGAGGAAATAGTTGGTGGGTCTTATTAGTCACGTTAAAACCGCAGTGAAACCTGCCGCCGGTTGGATGCGTGACAATTTCCGAATCGTTGGTGGAGCAGCCGCAGCGCTCATCATGATCGTCATATTGACCGTCGTGCTGAATCTAAGTCAGCTCAAGCAGGTAGAGCTCATCGTCGATGGGCACGGCCAGACGGTTAGGACGAAAGCTGTGTATGTGCAGGAATTACTTGCGGAACAAGGAATCTCTCTCGCAGAAGCGGATGAGGTTTCTGTGCCATTGACGGATAGAGTGAGTGATCACGCGCGGATCGAGGTGAACTTCGCCGTACCCGTAACGATCACGGCCGATGGGCGATCGATCGAACGGATGACGACGGCGGAGATCGTAGCAGAACTGCTGCAAGAAGCGGGTTATGAGCTCGGCGAATGGGACGAAGTTCAGCCCGGGTTGACGAGCCCGATTGAAGCAGGGCAGCAAATTCGAATCGCGCGCATCGAGAAGAGAATCGAGACAGAGAACGAGATCATTCCATATGAAATTGTCACGACCCAAGACCCGGCGATCGTCAAGGGGAAAGAGAAGGTCTTGCAAGAAGGTTACCCCGGTATGATCGAACACGTCTATGAGCGCGTCTACGAGGATGGGCAGCTGCGTGAAGAGCGGCTGATCTCGACCACGCAGCAGCGCGCTCCGACGAACAAGGTCGTCGCCGTTGGAACACGCAGTGAAGTGGCGATCCTTTCGGCGTCATCGCCGAACATCCAGACCGTCACGAAGGACGGTGTCACCTTCGGGGTGAAGAAGATCATCGAAGCGACGCTGACGGCCTATGATGCCGGACCTGAATCGACGGGCAAGACAGAGGATCATCCGGAATACGGGATCACTTATACGGGAACGAAGGTGAAGGAAGGCCGTACGGTTGCCGTCGATCCCAAGGTGATTCCGCTCGGCTGGTGGATGTATATCGAGGGATACGGCTTCCGTCGAGCTGAGGATAAGGGGAGCGGAGTGAAGGGCAACTGGGTGGACATCTACTTCGACTCCCATGAAGAAGCCGAAAAATTCGGCAAGAAGAAGGGAACCGTATATATAATCGGTCCCGAACACCCGCTGGAGAATTGATAAGTCGGGAATGTGCAAAGGGAGAGGTTCAGGGCCTCTTCCTTTTATCTTGTTACTGGAGTTAATACAAGCATGATTGTGAGGAATGGGCATGATCCGTGAAGTTATTGTCGTAGAAGGCAGAGAGGATACGGCAGCGATCCAGCGAGCCGTGGAGGCGGACACGATCGAAACCGGAGGCTCTGCGATTAACCAAGAGATTATCGAGCGCATCAAGCTGGCGCAGGAGCGCCGCGGGGTGATCATCTTCACCGATCCCGATCATCCGGGAGAACGTATACGCAGTATTATCTCGCAGCATGTTCCGGGCTGTAAGCATGCGTTTCTGCCGGTATCCGAAGCGAGGCGCAAAGGCGAGGTCGGGGTGGAGCATGCTTCGCCGGAAGCGATCCGCCGAGCACTGAGCCATGTGAAGACCGAGATGCCGGAAGCGGAGCCGGAGATTACGATGGAGGATCTGCGGGCGTGCGGCCTGGTCATCCATCCGGGTGCAGCGGCACGCAGGGAAGTGATGGGCATTCTGCTTGGTATCGGACATGCCAACGGCAAGACTTTCCTCAAGCGCTGCCGCATCTTTCAGATCACCAGGGAAGAATTCTGGAAAGCCTATACCCAGATGGAGGAGACGCTTCATGAATGACCATGGACATATATCCCAGCAAGAAATCGCAACGCCGACCAGAACGCAGCAGATCCTGAAGAAGCATGGATTTACATTCAAAAAAAGCCTGGGACAAAACTTCCTCATCGATCAGAACATCCTAAACAAGATCGTCAGCGCGGCACAGCTTACAGAGCAAAGCGGCGTACTTGAGATCGGTCCCGGCATCGGTGCGTTGACGCAGCGTTTAGCGGAACATGCCCGCAAGGTCGCAGCGGTGGAGATCGACCAGCGTTTAATCCCGATCCTCAGCGAATTGTTCGCCGATCAGGATCATGTGGCGATCATCCACGGCGACATCCTGCAGATCGATGTCAAGCAGCTGATCTCGGAGCAGTTCGCGGACTGTGCTTCGGTGCATGTCGTCGCCAATCTGCCTTACTATATCACGACCCCGATCCTGTTAAAGCTGTTGGAAGAGCGGCATGACCTCAGCAATATCGTGGTCATGATCCAGAAGGAAGTAGCAGAGCGGATGGCAGCAGATCCAGGAGGAAAGGAATATGGAAGCCTAAGCATCGCGGTGCAGTATTACTGCGAGCCGGAGTTGGTGACGCTGGTGCCGCATACGGTGTTCATCCCACGGCCGAATGTGGATTCAGCGGTTATTCGCTTAAAGGTGCGGAGCGAGCCGCCGGTGTCCGTTAAGGATGAAGTGCATTTCTTCCGCGTCGTGAAGGCGGCCTTCGCCCATCGCCGCAAGACGATCTACAACAATCTTGCCTCGTTCACCGGCAAACAGAACAAAGAGCGGTTAACGGAAGCGCTGCTGTCAGCCGGTGTAGATCCGTCGAGGCGGGCTGAAACCGTATCGATTGAGGAGTTTGCTCTGATCGCTGACGCTTTGTATGAGAATCATTGAAAATGCCATACACCATCCGCCCATGTTCACCATAGGATGAACGAGGAGGGATGGCTGCATGAAGCAAGGCGATATCGTTGTACGCAAATCATATGGCGAGGATATTCAATTCCGCATCGAGACGATCAAGGGAAACTTAGCAGTGCTCCGGGGCTTAGAGGTTAGACTCTTGGCCGATGCCCCTCTGTCCGATCTGCTTCCTGCCCCGGTGACTGAGGAAGAGATCTATCGCAGCTGGGATGCTGCGGCAGAGCAGCGGACGAACGAACTGCTGCGCTATGTAGAAGCAGCGCGTATGCAGGAGCTGAAGAGAGACGCAGGGGAAGAAGAGGATTCCCAGCGGCTGGACGAAACCTTCGAACTGCCTGGCAAGGTATTGCACCTGGACGGCGACCTGAGTTATATGCGAAAGTGCATGCAGGTGTATGGGAGGCTTAAAGTACCCGCTGAAGGGCATTATGTGCCGGAAGCAGAGATGGCGGATTTCCTGCAGTACATCCTGCCGCATTCACGTCCCGATATCGTCGTCATCACCGGGCATGACGGACTGGATAAACATTATGTCAACAAACATGACCTGTCCAGTTACCGGAATTCGCACAATTTCGTCAAAGCCGTGCAGGTCGTTCGGCGTTATGAACGGAACAAGGATGCTTTGGCGGTGATCGCGGGTGCCTGCCAATCCCATTTTGAGGCGCTTCTGCAGGCGGGAGCGAACTTCGCCAGTTCACCGGCGAGAATCCTGATTCACGCTTTGGACCCCGTACACGTCGCAGTGAAGATGGCCTACACCTCGATTCGCGATACGGTGAAGGTGCGGGAGGTGCTGCGGCAGACGCAGTCCGGCACGCGGGGGATGGGCGGATTCGAGACGCGCGGCAGTTATCGGGTCGGCACGCCCAAAGTCGAGGGATAACAGAATATTTCATTGACAACATCACAAGGCATTGTTATAATATTTTTTCTATCTTTGACAAGCGTGTCCACCTTGTGCTATAATGGCACATGAAAGAGGTGGTAGCTCGTCATGGCAAGGAATTCTTTAAGTGAGATCAAACAGAGTTTGGATGCGCACGTGGGACAGAAGATCCTGCTTCGTGCGAATGGAGGTCGTCGCAAGACGATTGAGCGAGTTGGCGTGCTTGAAGAAACCTACCCATCTGTTTTCATCGTCAAATTGGACCAGGATCAACATGCCTTCAAGCGAGTTTCGTACAGCTATGCCGATATTTTGACCGAATCGGTTGAAGTAACGGTCATCAGCGACGAAGGGCAAGTTCGCATTTCCTATATGCAAGATTAACCTTAACTTGTTACAGCAGTCCTCGCACTGCTGTTTTTTCTGCTCATCGCGGGCTGTATCATCGGATAGGATGCCGACCATACTAAGGGTGATTCCTTAATCCAAAGGAGGGATCCCTTGATGTCAAGACGCAGAAGGGGCGTCATGTCGGAAGAGTTGAAGACAGAGCTGGCCAAGGACTTGGGTTTCTATGATCAAGTCCAGCGTGAGGGCTGGGGCGGAATCACCACGAAGGATGCCGGCAATATGGTGAAGCGGGCGATCCAGCTGGCAGAAGAACGCCTTAAGCAGCGGTGATGGAGAGAGCGTGTGGCTGTTCCGAGAGCAGGACTCTTGGAGCGGCTTTTTTTGTTTGCTTGGAAGGTTCCTGAGGAGGGGTTCCCTCTATTGGCATCACCTGGGGGAATCCGATATACTATCAGTTAAGTCATGGTCAAGAATATGAACACAATCCATTAAGTAGGAGTCATAATCATGATCGTATATGAGAAAGCACCTGCTAAGATCAATTTGACATTGGACATCTTGCGGAAACGTGAAGACGGCTACCATGAAGTCGAGATGGTGATGACCATGGTGGATTTGGCCGACCGTCTGGAGCTGAAAACGCTGGATCGCGATACGATCATCATCGCAAGTCCCGTCGGCTATATCCCCGTTGATGAGAAAAACCATGCCTTCCAGGCTGCGAAGCTGATCAAAGAGCGTTATGGGGTCAAAGAAGGCGTCTATATCCATATCGACAAGCAGATTCCCGTCTCCGCCGGTTTGGGAGGCGGGAGCAGCGATGCTGCGGCGACGCTGCGCGGCTTGAATCGCTTGTGGAATCTAAATATCAGCGAGCAAGAACTGCAGGAATTAGCAGCTGAGATCGGTTCGGATGTGCCCTTCTGCGTCACCGGCGGAACGGCCCTTGCTGCCGGCAGAGGCGAGAAGCTGAAGCGGGTGAAGTCTCCTCCGCCTTGCTGGGTGATCCTGGCCAAACCCGCGATCAGCGTGTCCACGGCTGAGGTATACAGGAAGTTCGATGTCTCGGCCAATCAAGAGCCGGCAAGAAGTCGTCAGATGATCCAAGCGCTTGAGAATGGGGATTACGAAGGGATGTGCCGCTCTCTTGGCAATATGTTGGAGCAGGTGACCCTCCGCATGTATCCTGAGGTCGCACGCATCAAGGCCTGTATGGAGCGGCTTGGTGCTGACGGCGTGCAGATGTCGGGAAGCGGACCGACGGTTTTCGGTTTGGTAAGGAAGGAGTCCAAGGTGCATCGCATCTATAACGGTCTGCGGGGGTTCTGCAAAGAGGTGTATGTGGTTCGAACTTTGGCGTGATGAAACAGCACAGATTATTGCTTAAACCCGTACATAGATGATATATTCACTATATAACATTCGGATTTGGAGCATAATTTAGATTCATTTGGACCACATATAGACTGAGGAGATCACATAGATGAAGAAAATGAAAAGAAGTTCACGACTCGTGGACATGACACAATATTTGTTATCCCGCCCTCACACCTTAATCCCGCTCACTACTTTCGCTGAGCAATACAGGGCGGCCAAGTCGTCGATCAGTGAAGATCTGGCGATCATCAAGGAGGTCTTCACTTCCGAAGGTTTGGGAGAACTGATCACGGTCACGGGAGCGGCCGGCGGAGTCAAATATATCCCTCGGGCGCCGAAGCAGCAATCCCTGGCATTCATCCAGCGCATCTGTGCGATGCTGGGACAATCGGAGCGCATCCTGCCGGGGGGATATCTGTATATCACCGATCTCTTGGGAGAACCGTCGATCATGCAAGAGGTGGGCCGGATGTTCGCTTCAGCCTTCGCCGACCGCGAACTGGATGTCGTTATGACCGTGGAGACGAAAGGCATCCCGATCGCCTACGCTACAGCATCTTATCTGAATATCCCCGTAGTGATCGTGCGGCGGGATAACAAAGTGACGGAAGGTTCAGCCGTCAGCATCAACTATGTCTCGGGTTCATCCAAGCGCATCCAGACGATGTCCCTTGCCCGCAGGGCATTGTCAGAAGAAGCGAAGGTACTGATCATCGATGACTTCATGAAGGCCGGCGGCACGATTCAGGGCATGATGGATCTGCTTAAGGAGTTTCGGGCTACGGTGCAGGGTGTGGGCGTATTCGTCGAATCGGAAGTGCCGAACAAGGAAGAGCAGTTGATCAGCGATTATGTTTCTTTGGCCAAGATAGCTAAGATAGACCAGAAGGAGAAACGAATAGAAGTCCTTCCGGGCAATTACTTTGAGATGGAGGGTTGAACGAGATGACCATATCAATCGAAACGATCGCAACATCAGAAGCGCCTGCTGCGATCGGTCCATACTCGCAGGCGGTAAGAGCAGGCCAGATGCTCTGGACATCGGGGCAGATTCCCTTGACGGCTGACGGCCGCCTCGTGGAGGGCGGGATTGAGGAACAGACCCATCAGGTGTTTCGCAATTTGCAAGCGATCCTGAAGGAAGCAGGTGCTTCCTGGAAGGACGTTGTGAAGGTAACGGTATTCCTGAAGGATATGGATCAGTTCGCGGTTGTAAATGAGATTTACGCCTCGTATTTCGGTGATCACAAGCCGGCTAGATCCACCGTAGAAGCAGCCCGTTTGCCCAAAGATGTCCTGATCGAAATCGAATTAACAGCAATTTTGCACAATTAAATTTGTTATATTAGAAAAAATCAAAAAAATATCGCAAAAATAAGAAGGAATTTCGGCGCATTTGTGGAATTATACACCAACCAGCAGGTAGGGGAAAAAGGTGGTGAACACAGATGCAAATTACTGATGTCAGACTCCGCCGAGTCAACACAGACGGCAGGATGAAAGCGATCGCATCGATTACGATTGATAACGAATTCGTCGTTCACGACATTCGCGTAATCGACGGCAATAACGGCCTGTTCGTGGCCATGCCGAGCAAGCGTACACCTGACGGTGAGTTCAGGGACATCGCTCATCCGATCTCTTCTGCAACCCGCGAGAAGATCCAATCCGCGGTGCTCGCTGAGTACGAGCGTGCAGTAGAAGAAGATGAAAGTGTAGTAGAAGAAGGTGCATAATCTAAAGAGCAAGAGCCTGCGCTGTGCAGGCTCTTTTTCCTTGTCTCCGAATCTTATTCGCGGTGCCAGAGTAAAGATTTCCTCGATAGATAGAAGATTTTAGGGGCGAAAACAGCGATTCCTAATCCAAGGGTCATTGTGTTACGATAGAACGAGATCAACTGAAGATTGGAATTCTACTAGATGGAGGGTAATGGATTGATGAATCGTTATGGAATCGTTCTGGCAGCGGGCCAGGGCAAACGGATGAAATCCAAATTATATAAAGTACTCCATGAGGTCTGCGGCAAGCCGATGGTCGGCCATGTGACGGACGCACTCGCAGAAGCTGGAATCCAGCAAACCTACGTCGTGGTCGGTCACGGCGCGGAAGCGGTGCAGCAATACCTCGGAGAACGGGTTCAATATGTGATGCAGCAGGAGCAGTTGGGCACAGGACATGCGGTGCTGCAGGCTGCGCCGCTGCTGGCTGAGCAAGCGGGGACAACGGTTATCGTCTGCGGCGATACCCCGCTGATCCGCGGTGAGACGATCCGGCGGATGGTGGAGCTCCATGAGGAGAGCGGCGCGGCGGCGACGATCATGACCGCGGTCATCGAGGACCCAACGGGTTACGGCCGCATCATCCGCGGTGCGGACGGAAGCGTGGCAAGGATCGTGGAGCATAAGGACTGCGATGAGGAAGAAGCTGCCGTTCGCGAGATTAATGCGGGAACGTATGTTTTTGACAATCGCAAGCTGTTTGCCGCCTTGAGCCAGGTGACCAATGACAATGCGCAGGGCGAATACTATCTGACCGATGTGTTCCGCATTCTAAGCGGGGAACAGGAGCGGATCATCGCTTACCCGATCGAAGATATCACGGAGACGATCGGCGTGAATGACCGCATCGCCCTGGCCGAAGCTGAACGGCATATGCGCGAGCGGATTAACCGGGAGCTTATGCAGGGCGGCGTGACGATCATCGATCCGGTCCATACGTATATCGAGAGCGGCGTGACGATCGGCGCTGATACCGTACTCTTGCCGGGTACGATTCTAAGGAGCGGCACCATCATCGGCGAGGACTGTGTGATCGGGCCGCAGGCGGAGATCGCGGCTTCGAAGATCGGTTCAGGTGTCACGATCCGCTATGCGGTATTGGAGCAAGCTGTCGTCGGCGACGGCACGACGGTCGGTCCGTTTGCTTATCTGCGGCCGGGCGCTGAGATCGGCAGCGGCGTGAAGATCGGGGACTTCGTCGAGATCAAGAATTCGGTGATCGGAAACGGCAGCAAGGTGCCGCATCTCAGCTATGTCGGAGATGCCTATGTGGGCGAGCGGGTGAATATCGGCTGCGGCGTGATCACGGCGAACTATGACGGGTTCAACAAGAATCGCACGACGATCAAGAACGATGCATTCATCGGGAGCAACAGCAATCTGATCGCGCCTGTAACCGTCGGCGAAGGGGCTTATGTCGTCGCCGGCTCGACGATCACGCAGGATGTGCCCGATGATGCCATGGCCGTCGCCCGGGAGAGACAGACGAACAAAGAAGGGTATGCTTCGCGAATCAAAGCACGTATGAAATCGAAAAAAAGGGAATCCTAGTCGTATCACGGTTAAGCGGAATGGAGTGAACCCGGTTGTCTCAAGAAGACCCGAACTTGAAACTGTTCAGCGGCAATTCCAATCCCATGCTCGCGCAGGAAGTGGCGCGGGTGATCGGCGTGTCGCTGAGCGAAGCAGAGATCTCTCAGTTCAGCGACGGGGAGATCAAGATCCAGGTGCAGGAGAGCGTCCGCGGATGCGATGTGTACGTGATCCAGTCCACCTGTTCGCCGGTGAATGACCATCTGATGGAGATGCTCGTATTGGTGGATGCGCTGAAGCGCGCCTCGGCGAAGACGATCAATCTGGTCATCCCTTACTACGGCTATGCGCGGCAGGATCGCAAGGCGCGATCTCGGGACCCGATCACCGCTAAGCTCGTGGCCGATCTGATCACCGCCGCGGGCGCCCACCGCGTGATCACGATGGATCTGCATGCCACTCAGATCCAAGGGTTCTTCAACATCCCCGTCGATCATCTGCACGGCGTACCGATCATCTCGCAGTATTTTCAGACCAAGCAGCTGCAGGATGTCGTTGTCGTCTCCCCTGATCACGGGGGCGTGGTGCGCGCCCGCAAATTGGCTGAACAACTGCAAGCACCGATCGCGATCATCGATAAGCGCAGACCCGAGCCGAATGTCTGCGAAGTCATGCATATCATCGGCGATGTGGCCGGCAAAACCGCGATTATCATCGATGATATCATCGATACGGCGGGAACGATCGTGCTGGCGGCGGAAGCGCTGAGCCAAGCGGGGGCGAAGCGCATCTTTGCGACCTGCACTCACGCCGTGCTTTCCGGCAGTGCGATGGAACGCCTCCATCATTCAGTCATCGAAGAAGTTGTCGTAACCAATACGATTCCCTTCCGCGGCGGTTCGGATAAGTTCACGGTGTTGTCCGTTGCTGAACTGCTCGGCAAGGCGGTCATGCACATTCACGAGAATATCTCGATCAGCGTGCTGTTCGAGACCGTCTGAGGCTTCTGCAGAGAGGAATCCCGCAGGCGGTGCGGTGATCTGACGTTTGCGCTTGTCCGTCTTTCCTTATGTTGGAGAAACAAAACTACCCTGGTAAACGACCTGAGAGCCGGCGAAGTTTTTCTAGCTTTTCTTTGCTTTCATGGTTGTATGTTCGCTATAATGCATATAGATAAAGAGGAGAAGTAAAGGAGTCTGGATGGTGAAATGGATCGCAGGCCTGGGCAATCCAGGCGGCAAATATGAAGACAATCGGCATAATGTCGGTTTCATGGCCGTGGACCGCATGGCCGAGCGATGGGACCTCCGCTGGAGGGCGGACGCGAAATGCCGGGCTTATGTTGCCGAGGGCAGAGCGCCTAACGGAGAGTCCGTCGTTTTGTTGAAACCGCAAACCTATATGAACTTATCAGGAGAATCTGTGAAGGCATATATGAACTACTACAAGCTGCCCTTGGAGGACTTCATCGTCATCTATGATGATATGGACACAGAAGTTGGGCAGCTTCGCTTGCGTTATAAAGGCAGTGCCGGCGGTCACAACGGCATCAAGTCGATCATTCAGCACGTGGGGACGGAGGAGTTCAAACGGGTGCGCATCGGCATCTCCCGACCGCCGCAAGGGATGGAAGTGGTCCATTACGTGCTCTCTGATTTTACCAAGGCGGAACGGCCGTTGATCGAGGAAGTGCTGGACCGCGCGACGGAAGCGATGGAGATGGCACTCACGGAATCTTTCGATAAGGTGATGGCCAAGTTTAACAGCAAGAAGCGTTCATAGGTGTCATACGGGTATTACTTGCAGGCATTCCGGACATACTGATGGCAAGCAGCATTCGAGCATCGATCCGGGAGGAATCAGTATGCCTGTCATCTACTATTGCCGACATTGCGGGACCAAGGTAGGAGAGATCCACGACGATGTGAGCGAATATGCTCTAGGATTCCACCATCTAACCCCTGAGGAACGATCGGAGATGATCTCCTATCAAGCAGGTGGCGAGATTACGGTACGAGTGATCTGTGACTATTGCAGAACCGCACTAGAGACGAATCCCGAACTGTCGCTGCTTCCGAACCTCCTGCAATAGATGCATGTACCGCGTATGGCCTGGGCCTTAAGCCGAGGCCTATTTGGATATGAGAGAGGAGTGGAATTCTATTGCTGCAGCTGCTGCAAGCTTTTCAGAATGACCGAGATTTTCAGACGATCCTATCCGGCATCCGATCCGGGATGCGTGAGCAGCTCGTATCAGGACTCGCAGGATCCGCACGGCAAGTGATGGTGGCAGCCCTGCACCAGAATATCGAACGGCCGCTCTTAATCGTGACTCACAATCTATATGCAGCGCAGAAGATGATGGAGGATCTGCAGGAGATCTGCGACGAAGACTCGGTGATGCTCTACCCGGCGAACGAGCTGACCCTGATCGATATCGCCGCTTCGAGTCCGGAGACCGTCGCCCAGCGCATCGCTGTGCTGTCCCGGCTGTCCCAGGGCTATCGCGGCATCGTGATCGTGCCGTATGCCGGATTGCGCAGGCTGCTTCCCGTGAAGGAAACTTACCGCGATGCGCAGCTCACTTTGCGCGTCGGGGAAGAGGTGCCGCTTGCTGAACTGTCGCTGCAGCTCGTCAGACTCGGCTATGAACGGACGGATATGGTAGAGAAAAAAGGAGAGTTCAGCATCCGCGGCGGGATCATGGACGTCTATCCGCTTACCGCCGATGAAGCCTACCGTATCGAGTGGTTCGACGACGAGATCGATTCGATCCGCACCTTCGATCCCTCTGACCAGCGTTCGATTCATAGAGTGGAGTCGCTGACGATTACCCCGGCGAGAGAGATCATCGCCGATGAACAGCGGATGGCAAAGGCCGCCGATCATGCCGCCGAACTGTTGAACGAACAGCTGGCGAAGATGACGGACCGCCGGGCGAAGGAGCAGCTCGAGGAACATATCCGTGAAGATATTGCGAGATTAAGAGACGGGCATTACTTTCAAGAGATCTATAAATATATATCCTTGTTGTATCCTGAGAGACAGACGATCATCGATTATATGCCTGAAGATACGATCATGATCGTCGATGAGCCGAATCGGCTGCTGGAAACCGCCCGCCAACTGGAGCGGGATGAAGGGGAAACGGTAACGGACTTGCTCAGTGAGGGCAGGACCTTGCCGGCTTTTGTGCTGTCCAAGACTCACGAGCAGGTTCTGCAATATAAGAAATTCCCGATGCTCTATATCCAGTTATTCCTGCGCCAGGTGCCGCATACACAGCCGCAGAATATCGTCAACTTCGTTACCCGGGCGATGCAGAATTTCCACGGCCAGATGAATGTGCTCAAGGCGGAGGCGGACCGCTGGGCGAAGGCGGAGACGCAGGTGCTCATCTTAGCCAGCGACGAGGAGCGGATCAACCGTCTTCGCAGAGTATTAGCTGACTATAAGATCGAGACACCGAGAATCATCAAGGGCAATCTGCAGAGCGGCTTCGAGTTCCCAACCGGAAGGATCGCCGTGATCACCGAGGGTGAAGTTTTCTCGCAGAAACAGCGCAAGGTGAGGAGAAGCGACCGGAAGATCGACAACGCGGAACGCATCAAGAGCTATACGGAGCTTAAGGTCGGCGACTATGTCGTGCATGTCAACCACGGGATCGGCAAGTACGTCGGCATCGGCACCTTGGAGATCGACGGCATCCACAAGGATTATCTCCATATCCTCTATGCCGGCGGGGATAAGCTCTCCGTGCCGATCGATCAGATCGATCTCGTGCAGAAGTATGTCGGCGCCGAGGAGAAGGAACCGAAGCTCTATAAGCTGGGCGGCACGGAATGGCAGCGGGCGAAGAGCAAGGCGCGCAAGTCCGTACAGGACATCGCAGATGATCTGATCAAGCTCTATGCCGAGCGTCAAGCGAGCCGCGGCTACGCTTTCTCGAAGGACACTCCTTATCAGAAGGAATTCGAGAGCATGTTCATGTACAATGAGACGCCTGATCAGCTGCGGGCGATTGAGGAGATCAAGCGGGATATGGAAAGCCCTGTGCCCATGGACCGGCTCTTATGCGGCGATGTCGGCTACGGCAAGACGGAGGTGGCGATTCGCGCTGCCTTCAAGGTGGCGATCGAGGGCAAGCAAGTCGCCGTGCTTGTGCCGACGACGATCCTTGCGCAGCAGCACTTTGAGACCTTCAAGGAGCGATTCAGCGGCTTCCCCTTCGAGATCCACGTGTTAAGCCGCTTCCGCAGCCGCAAGGAACAAAACGAGACGATCAAAGGCCTGAAGCTCGGCACCGTTGACATCGTCATCGGCACCCACCGCCTGCTGTCGAACGACGTGCAGTTTAAGGATCTGGGACTGCTCATCGTCGACGAAGAGCAGCGCTTCGGCGTGGCCCACAAGGAGAAACTGAAGCGGCTGAAGACCAATGTCGATGTCCTGACCTTAACGGCCACGCCGATCCCGCGCACCCTTCATATGTCCATGCTGGGTGTGCGGGATCTGTCCGTCATCGAGACGCCGCCGGAGAACCGCTTCCCCGTACAAACCTATGTCGTCGAACACAGCAACTCGCTGATCCGTGAAGCCGTTGAGCGGGAACTGGCACGCGGCGGTCAGGTATACTATCTCTACAACCGCGTCCAAGGCATCCATCAGATGGCCGAACATATCCAGAACCTCGTGCCCGATGCCCGGGTGGCTGTCGGTCATGGGAAGATGAGCGAGCAGGAGCTGGAGAAAGTGATCCTCGATTTCCTCGATGGGGAGTATGACGTGCTCGTCAGCACGACGATCATCGAGACGGGGGTCGATATCCCGAACGTCAATACTTTGATCGTGCATGACGCCGACAAGATGGGGCTGTCCCAGCTGTATCAGCTGCGCGGCCGCGTTGGCCGTTCCAATCGGATCGCTTACGCATACTTCACGTATCAGAAGGATAAGGTGCTGAACGAAACGGCAGAGAAGCGGCTGCAGGCGATCAAGGAATTCACGGAGCTCGGGTCCGGTTTCAGGATCGCTATGCGCGACCTGGCGATTCGCGGCGCAGGCAATCTGCTCGGTGCTGAGCAGCACGGTTTCATCTCCTCCGTCGGCTTTGAGTTGTACACCCAGATGCTCGCGGAAGAGATTGAGAAGCGCAAACTCGGCCTGCAGGGCGCAGAGGTGAAGGAAGAGAGCAAGGAGTTCACCACGCAGATCGATCTGCCGATCGACGCTTATCTGCCGACGGAATATATATATGACAGCATGCAAAAAATCGAAATATACAAAAAGACTGCTGCCGTGCGTACGCTTGACGATGCTGAACAGCTGCGCGAGGAGATCATCGACCGCTTCGGTCCGATGCCGCAGGCGGTTCAGAATCTTCTGGCTGTTGCCCGCCTGAAAGCTTATGGTAATATGTATAAGATCATATCGATCACGCAGAAAGGTCATGAAGTATCGCTCATCATCGATGAGTCGCAAAATGCGGTCATCGACGGGCAGAAGCTGTTTGCCCTGGGCAGCCAATTCTCCAGAAGGGTGCAGTTCAAATCCGGTTCCAAGATCCACATCGTGTTCAACTGCCGCGGTTTGACGCCCGAGGAGACGGTGGAATTGCTGGAGCAATTCCTCTCCCAATATCAGGATTGCCTGAAACCTAAGGAGGTTCTACAACATGCAGCCAAGTAAATTACGCACTGGATTCACCGCAGCCGTTCTGTTGATCTTACTCGCCGCCGCGCTTACCGCATGCGGGGGCAAAGGTGATCCTGAGCCAATCGGGGATCCGGAGAAGATCGTGGCAGTGTATCAAGGCGGGGAAGTGGACGAGCAAGAATTCAACCGCTACTATTATGTGGACAAATTTCTATTTGCTGCTATGCACGATTATTACGAGCAGATTGCACCCGAGGAGTTCAAACGCCATATGCTTGAGAGTTATATCTCATTCAAGATCCTGGGCGAAAGAGCAAGCGAAGAGATCAGCTCCAGAACAGAAGGTGAAGTGGACGAGCGGATGGTCCAGTTCGAGGCAGAGCTGAGCGCCGATGAGGCAGCGACGCAGAGCTGGGAAGAGAAGTCCAAGGAATGGGGACTCCAGAAGGATGACATCAAGCAGTATATCCTGCTGCAGGCCAAGGCTCTGAATCACGTCCGCTCGCTCATCACCGAGGAGAGAATTCAAGAGATCTATCATGCTGCTTTGGCCGAGAATCCGCACGCATATACGACGGCTACGGTCAGACATGTGCTGGTCGCCTTTGAGCCGGAGGGCGGGGAGCCGCGGTCGAAGGAAGCTGCCCTTGAGCGTGCGCAAGAGATCAAATCGCTGTTAGAGCGTGGAGAAGATTTCACGGAAGTGGCTGAATCCTACTCCGATGATCCGGGTTCCAAAAACAACGGCGGCAGATACGAAGCCGTGAACGTGAACAACTGGGTGGAGCCGTTCAAGGAAGCGGTGCTGGAACTGGACATCGGCACGATCAGCGAACCGGTGGAAACGGCCTACGGCTACCATGTGATTCAAGTGGAAGAACGCGTGGAACCGGGCCTTGATGAGCTGCGAGATCAGCTCGAGGGACAAGCTGTTGACGAGTACTACAAGGCGTTCGTCAACGAAGAATTGCCCGCCTTGATCGAAGAGATCAAGCTGTAGGACGGTGCAGCGTGCAGCAGACGTTCTTCGCGGTCATCACCAGCTTCCCAGCGGCGCAGCAGTGCATAAAATTATGGGAACAGAAGAACACTATGGTCAGCACCAAGTAACCCAGCTATTCCTGTTGTATGACCCATAAATCCCTGTATCCAGTGTCCAATACAAACCCCAAGGAAAGTGAGGCATCAAGACACATGAAAGCAACTGGAATTGTTCGTCGTATCGACGATTTAGGAAGGGTCGTCATACCGAAGGAAATTCGTCGCACACTGCGTATTCGTGAGGGAGATCCGTTAGAAATCTTCGTGGACCGCGACGGTGAAGTGATCCTTAAGAAATATTCTCCGATTGGGGAGTTGGGTGATTTTGCCAAGGAATATGCGGAATCGTTGTACGAGAGCACGAATCATATCACGATGATCTCTGACCGCGATACCATGATCGCCGTTGCCGGAGCATCGAGGAAAGAATACCTGGATAAGGGTGTCGGCTCCCTCGTCGAGAATGCGATGGAATCCCGCAAGACCATCCTGGAGACCAACCCTGGTGAATATGACCTGATCCGTGATGTCATGGAATATTATACCTCCTTTGTTATCGCTCCGATCATCGCGGGAGGAGATCCGATCGGTTCGGTTATTCTCCTCAGCAAGGAAGAGGGCGTGAAGATGGGCGAGATGGAGACGAAGATGGCGGAGACGGCGGCAGGTTTTCTAGGCAAGCAAATGGAACATTAAACAGCCGGATGATACATGGAAGATCCAGGCTTCCGCTCAGCAGACCATGGTCTAGCGAGGCGGAAGTCTTGTTGCTTTAGGGCGCCCTCCCGCGTTTGCTTCCCGCACCAAACGGTGGTAAGGTTTGGGTGAGAGCGGGATGGTTGTTGAAAAGTTACTGGCCTTATAGATGTGGTTACAAGCCGCGCAGGTATGTTGTTCATGTTGTTTGTTCATTAGGTAATGGTCTTATTCCAGTGAATGTTAAGTGGGGGAGAGCATGAAAGGATCTACGCCCGGTACAGCCGTTCATGGGGGAACGCGTCTCATAAGAGGGGTCGCCGTCCTCGGTCTTGCGGCTGCCATCTCGAAGCTGCTTGGCACCCTGCAGAAGATCCCGCTGCAGAACTTGGCCGGAGACGAAGCCTACGGGATCTATTCAGCGGTATATCCCTTCTATGTGCTGGTCCTGTTCCTGGCCACCGCCGGTCTGCCCGCAGCGGTATCCAAACTGGTATCCGAGCAGGCGGCGCTTGGGAATTGGCGGGAAGCACGCAGGATCTATCGGCTGTCCTCCTATCTCTTAACCGGTACGGGCATCGCTGCCTTCCTCTTCTTATATGCCGGGGCAGGGCTTATCGCCTCTTGGATCGGCAGCGCCCAGGCAGAGCAAGCGCTGCGCAGCGTCTCTTACGCGCTGCTCATCGTTCCGCTGATGGCCGCGGGTCGCGGCTATTACCAAGGTTTGCAGAATATGATCCCGACGGCTGTATCGCAGGTCGTGGAGCAGACAGTGCGCGTGGCAGTGATGATCGGCCTGCTCTTGTATCTGACCGGAGCGGGGGAGTCCAGCGGCACCATCGCCGCGGGAGCTGCCTTTGGCTCTGTTGCAGGCGCAGCAGCCGGGCTTGCGGTTATGCTCTGGATCGATATGCGGGATCGCCCGCGGCGCCTTGCCGGGATCCGAACAAGCAGCCGTGAGGCCCGCTTGCCGGCATCCGTCCTCATGCGCAGCATCATCCGTTATGCCATGCCGGTCGCCTTGGGATCGATCGTTGTCCCGATCATCAATATGATCGATTCCTTTACTCTGCCGCGGCTCTTGGTCATCTCCCAAGGATTAAGCGACAGTGAAGCGCTGCATGAATTCGGCATCTATGCCCGCGGTCTGCCCTTGGTGCAGCTCGTCTCGATGCTGTTCAGCGCGATGTCGGCAGCCCTGGTGCCGTCCCTGTCCGAGGCGAAGGTGCAAGGGCAGGAGGAGATGGTGAGGCGCCGCGCGGATCTGACCCTATGGCTCACCTGGCTGATCGGCCTCGCTGCATCTGCTGGTCTTATGGCTGTGAGCTTGCCGGTGAACATCATGCTGTTCACGGATGCCAACGGCACGGTAACCATGATGATCGTCGCCTGGACGGCGGTCTTCAGTTCGCTGAATGTCGTATCTACAGCGATCCTGCAAGGCATCAGTCAGGAGCGGCTGCCGGCGATCCATCTGCTTATCGCCGCCCTATTGAAAGTCATCCTGAACCTCCTTCTCATTCCCGTCCTGGGAATTAACGGTGCTGCTTGGTCGGGTGTGGTCGCTTATGCCGCAGCGTCGCTCCTTAATATCCGAGCGATCATGAAGCATATCGGCTTAAGGCGGGGGATGAAAGAGGCAGCAGGCAAACCTCTCCTTGCTGTCATCACGATGGTGATCTGCGTCCTGATCGTCTACAGCGGTCTGACTTGGCTGGCGGTGGTGCTGGGAGCGGATGCGGAGGGAAGAGGATGGAATACGATCAGTGCCCTCGTGCTGATCCCGTTTGGAGCGGCTGTGTTCGGACTTGCCTCACTTGCGAGCGGGGCAATCGGCGCAGCCGAGCTTATGCTCTTGCCCGGCGCAGGCGAGAAATTGGTGCCGCTGCTGAGAAGGCTGCGGCTATTGCGAGGGGGACGTGAGGATTCGGCTGAGGATTCAGCATAGCAGAACATAGAGATGATCAGAGGAAGTGATGAAGATGAGAGGATCGATTACCATCGCAGGGCTTGGCTCGGGCGATGAAACACAGCTGACGATCGGTGTATGGAGGCAGTTGGAACAAGCGGATCTTATCATGCTCCGCACTATGCATCATCCGGTGACGGAGTTTCTGAGGAGCAAGGGGATGCCGATCCGAAGTTTCGATCACCTCTATGAGGCCCATGATCAATTCCCCGATGTGTATCAGGCGATCGTTGATGAACTGGTGCGGCTTGCCTTGGAGGAGCCTGGACGCAAGATCGTCTATGCCGTCCCCGGTCACCCCCAGGTAGCGGAGGCAACGGTGCAGCTGCTGCGCGAACGGGCGCCTGAAGCGGGCATCGAGCTCAAGATCATCGGCGGGGAGAGTTTCCTGGATCAGGCCTTCCTAAGATTGGGATTTGATCCCCTGGACGGCTTCCAACTCATCGATGCGACGAACCTGGAGCGCGTGCAGTTTAACCCGCTGCAACACACGATCTTCGCTCAGGTGTATGACAGGATAATCGCCTCTGAGGTCAAGTTGACGCTGATGGAATGGCTGCCTGATGATTATCCCGTCGTGGCCGCCCATGCCTTGGGTGTAGAGGAGCAGGAGAAGATCCAGAAGGTCCCGCTCTATGAATTGGATCGCATCGACGGATACGGCAATCTGTCGCTGGTCTGGGTGCCGCGGGATGATGATGAGGAACTGCTTAGCCGCAGCTTCCAGAGGCTGCATGAGATCGTCGAGATCCTGCGCAGCCCCGAAGGCTGTCCTTGGGACCGCGAGCAGACGCATCAGAGCATCCGCAAGAATCTCATCGAGGAGACCTATGAAGTCCTGGAGACGATCGATGAGGATGATCCGGAGCATATGTGCGAGGAACTCGGCGACTTGCTGCTGCAGATCATGCTGCATGCCCAGATGGAGCAGGAAGCGGGCACGTTCAATATCTATGATGTGATCGAGGGTTTGAACCGGAAGCTGATCCGCAGACACCCGCATGTATTCGGTGATCTGTCCGCAGCTGATCCGGAAGCTGCGCTTCGCAATTGGGAATCCATGAAGCAAGAGGAGAAGCGCCAGACCGGCCGGGACCCGCAGCAGTTATCCGTTCTGTCCGGGATTCCGAAGGACCTGCCCGAACTGCTTAAGGCGCTCAAACTGCAGAAAAAAGCGGCGAAGGTCGGGTTCGATTGGGATCACATCCAAGGTGTGTTTGAGAAATTGAGCGAAGAATTGCAAGAGCTGCGCGAGGTGATAGATGCCCCGGGCAAGGAAGAACAACGGATGGAAGAATTGGGGGATCTGTTATTTGTCGTAGTGGTCTTGGCGCGATTCTTGAACGTAGATCCTGAAGAAGCGATCGCTCGTGCGAATCGCAAGTTTGTCCAGCGCTTCACATACATCGAAGAACAGCTGCGTTTAAGAGGCAAGACTTTTGAACAGACTGACTTAACAGAAATGGAAGCTCTGTGGCAAGAAGCTAAATATCGGGTAAACAGGGATTGATAGGCGTATATCTCCGCTGATTTCATGATTTTCGTGAATAAAAATTTATCGAAAACCGCCCCTGTAGCAGGATTTTCCTCGGCAAGGCAGAATACATAAAATCATGCGCAGCAAGTTTAATTTTCACACCTGTCCCAAGGTGCTGAAAAAGATTAAACCAATTATCAGGAGGTTTATGACAAATGAACAAAACGGATCTGATCAACAACATCGCTGCGAAAAGCGGCATGACCAAAAAGGATGTTGAAACCGTACTGAACGGACTGCTGGGTGAGATTACGGAAGCGCTCGCTAAAGGCGAGAAAGTACAACTGATCGGTTTTGGTACTTTCGAAACGCGCAACCGCTCCAGCCGTGTAGGCCGCAACCCGCAAACAGGCAAGAGTATTACGATCCCGGCTACGAAGGTCCCGGCGTTCAAGGCGGGCAACAAACTCAAAGAAGCGGTTAAATAATGCGACTGGACAAATTTCTTAAGGTCTCTCGCCTCATCAAAAGGCGCACCGTTGCCAAGGAGGTAACCGAACAGGGCCGCGTATGGCTTAACGGCCGCGAAGCGAAGCCCAGTGCTTCCGTTAAGCCGGGAGATGAACTCAAGATTCAGTTCGGTCAGAAGCTGGTGACGGTCCGCGTGGAGCGGGTCGCCGACTCGGTGCGCAAGGAAGAAGCCGGCGAGATGTACACGATCCTTAAGGAAGAGGGAATCGGTTCATAGAAGAACCGGTTCCTTTTTTTTGTGGTGATAGTTCTAATTGAACACCTGTCCTCATAAGTTACTGATAAGAGGAGGGGTACAGGCCATGATCGATCAAGGGAAGAGCAAGCGACAAGAGATCAAGATGTTGAACCGCAAGCTGCTGGAGATCTCCGGCGTGCTGAATGTCGAGAGCTTCGACAGCGAGGAATTCTTGTTGGAGACGGAGTGCGGCTTTCTGACGATACGCGGGTCCAATCTGCATATCAAGAATCTCAACCTGGAGCAGGGGCTGGTCGCGATCGAGGGCTTAGTGAACGATCTGACCTATCTGGACGCCCATGCCCCCGGCAAATCATCGGGATTCTTCGGTAAGTTGTTCAAGTGAGCCTGAATACACAATTCATCACTCTATGGATGATGTTCGTCAGCGGCTGCATGCTGGGCGGCATCCTCGATTGCTACCGCGTCCTCTCGGGACAGCTGCACCTTAAGCGATGGTTGATCCCGTTGTTCGATGTCCTGTACTGGTTAACCGCCATGGTGCTTGTCTTCCGCATCCTGTATTGGAGCAATTTCGGCGAAGTCCGGTTATTCATCTTCCTCGGACTGATCGCCGGGGCAGCGGTGTACTATGCCTTGTTCAGCAGGCACTTCATCCGCTTGTTCCGTCTCATCCTTAGGTGGCTTGCTGCATGCTGGCGCTTCATAGTACATTTCTTCCGCATCTTCGTCATCACGCCGATGGTTTACATCAGCCGTATTGTCTTGGCTGTAGTGATGTTTTTTGGCACAGCCTCTATTTTATTGGGGAAATTTGTGCTACAATTGGTATACCCGCTGTGGAAAATCTTGCGCCGATCGTTGCAGCATCTGATGAGGATCACATGGCTTCGTGCAGCGGCCAAACAACTTCGCGCCAAGATATCCCAATTTAGGCGAAGGTCATAGGAGGCGTGAAAGCGATGCCTGCAGACTATACATATAATAGCCGCAGGACCGTGGAGCGAACCGGCAGCAACAAGGGGAAGAAGCGCCGTATTCGGCTGTTCTTGACAATTCTGCTTGGTTTCATGGTATGGGCAGGATTCACGATATATGATCAATATACCCTTGCACAGGCCAAAGCGGAACAATTGATCGAAACGGAACAGAAGCTGGCCGAGATTCGTCAGCTGAATGCCGAATATAAACGTGAGATTGAACGTCTGAAGGATCCGGAATATATCGAACAGAGGATCTACAAGGATCTGCAGATGAAGAGGGACGGAGAAACCCTGTACCACGTTTATCCATAGGCTTCCTGAAGCACCGTGTGCGAATGCCCAAGGGATAAGTTTAGCATTGACCGTGAAGTCCCCTTCGGTTATAATCGGCATAACATGATCATAGTGATCTATTGAGGCATTCCAAGGGAGGAACATCTGATTTTATGGCAATTGAAGTTGGCACGAAGTTACAGGGCAAGGTGACGGGGATTACCCATTTTGGAGCGTTCGTGGAGCTCGCGGGGGGTGTCACCGGACTCGTGCATATATCGGAAGTGGCGGACAACTACGTCAAAGACGTGAACGACCACTTGAAGATTAATGACGTCGTAACGGTTAAAGTCATCAATGTGGACAAAGACGGCAAGATTGGTCTCTCGATCAAACAAGCCGCAGACAGACCAGTCAGCGACAGACGTCCTCCTTCCAACGATAGAAAGCCTTACGGTGATCGGAAGCCCTATCGAGATCGATTTGGCGGAAGCCGGATGGATGCCAAACTATCGTTCGAAGACAAGATGTCTAAGTTTCTCAAGGACAGTGAAGAACGAATCTCTTCCTTACGGAAACATACCGATTCGAAACGAGGCGGTCGAGGTTCTAGACGTTATTAAGGAACCGTCCGTAATATTCTAATTAATCAAGGACTTGCGAAGCCGATTCCCTCAACCGGGGATCGGCTTTTTGTATGTTCATCTGCAGGTCGAATGGATGCACCGCTGCAGAGAAGACATGTCGAGGAAGATGAATCCTTCGACTAGTTCGTACGTGATATGAGGTATTTCATGCTTGTTCTTGCCCGCTTGCTGCAGCGGTTATCCTTCGTATGCTCTGCACATGTGTTGTACGAGGAAGCCATGAAGTGCATCCACCATGCTTCCTCCGCTCTTGACTGAGGGATGCAGAGGAAGCGGGATCTTGTCGGAAACTTTTTCTATCCCGGCAACGCATTGTGACAAACTTCTAATTCTAGGCCGTTCTATAATAGGGGGCACACGAATATATATGTAGGTGGTGCTTCCCATGATGCTGAGATGGAACGGCTGGAGCAAACAAGGTTCGCAGATGGATCCGATACGAAGCAGGGCGGACAACCGATGGGGGGGATATGCTCGTCAGAAGCAGGTTCGTCCAAGCCGTTGCCGCCCGCAGATGGTCGATATTATTGGTCTTGATGGCTTTGCTGCTGGGCAGAGCTGTGATATTGGATGAACTCGCGCCTTTCGCGCTTGCCTTCTTCGGCGTCGTGTACTTCCTGCGGCGGGATGTGATCTTCTGGGCGGCTGCGGCGCTGCTCCTCGGCAGTGTGTTCTCGCTCTCCAGCGCCGGTTTGGAACTGCGGACGGGCATGCTGGCGGCGGAGCTGCTGGTCTTCCTCGCCATCCAGCGCAGTTTGGAGAACTTCGGCAAAGCGGATCCCGCCTATGCGCCGATTCTGGTCTTCGTCTCTTCTTTCTTTGTGGATTTCGTTGCAAGTGTGATGCAGACGCAGGTTTCTTGGTACGGACTTCTGATGGGCGGGGTAGAAGCGGGGCTTGGTTTCATCCTGACGCTCATCTTCCTGCAGGCGATCCCTGTCTTCACGATGACGCGCCGGCATTATCAACTGAAGAATGAGGAGATCATCTGCTTGATCATCTTGCTGGGATCGATGATGACGGGGACGGTGGGCTGGTTGATCGCGGGTACGGTGTCCATCGAGCATATTTTCTCCAGACTGCTAATCCTCATCTTCGCGCTGGTCGGCGGAGCTCCGCTGGGTGCGTCCGTTGGTGTCGTCACCGGTTTGATCCTAAGCTTAGCCAGTCCGGATGCCGTCTACCAGATCGGCCTGCTGGCTTTCTCCGGAATGCTGGCCGGACTCCTGCGCGAAGGTCGGAGAGCGGCGGTGTCCTTCGGTCTGCTGCTCGGTTCGATGATCCTTACTTTCTATATCAGTGAGCAAGGACAGCTCTTGCATTCAACCCTGGAATCCCTCATCGCCATCGCCGTCTTCCTCCTGCTTCCGCGCAGTTTGCTGGATACCGTGGCGAAGTATGTGCCCGGGACACAGCAGAACATAAAATCGCACTATGACTACGTGAAGCGGGTGCGGGAGATCACAGCTTCCCGCGTCCACCAGTTCTCTGAAGTGTTTCGGCAGCTGTCCCACAGCTTCCGTCCGCCGGCTGAGGAACTGATGGTGAAGAAGGAGGCCAGGGCCGAACAGTATATGAACCATGTGGCGGAACGGGCGTGTGCGAACTGCTTCCGGCGGCAGCGGTGCTGGGAACGGAACTTTGATCAGACTTATCAATGCATGACAGAGATGTTAAACAGCGTGGAATCCGCACTGGATCGGGATCAGCGCTCCCTGCGTCCGGAGTGGCGCGATGCTTGCATCAAGGCGGAGACAGTATGGGAGATCATGAAAGAGAAGTACGCGCAGGAGCTGCATGACTTGCACTGGCGCAAGCAGATCCAAGAGAGCCGGCTGCTCGTCGCAGAGCAGCTGCACGGCGTCTCGCAAGTCATGGAGGACTTAGCGAATGAGATCAAGCGAGAAGGCCAGGAATTGTTCCTGCAGGAGGAACAGATTCGCCAGACCTTGGAGGAGCTCGGGCTGTCCATCCGCGGCATCGACATCATCAGCCTGGAAGAAGGAAACGTGGAGATCGAGATCATCCATCAATATCACAAGGGATTGGATGAGTGCCGGAAGATCATCGCCCCGCTTCTTTCCGATATATTAGGCGAGAATATCGCGGTGAAGAAGGAAACCTATTCCGGGATTGAAGAAGGTTGCTATACGGTATTGTTCGGTTCGGCGAAGGAATATGAGATTGAGACGGGGATCGCCGGGGCGGCGAAGGGCGGAGGCTTGCTTTCCGGTGACAGCTTCAGCACGGTGGAACTCGGCAACGGCAAGTTTGCAGTTGCCCTAAGCGACGGCATGGGCAATGGAGAGCGGGCTAAGATGGAGAGCAGCGCGGCGTTGATGATCCTGCAGCAGTTGCTGCAATCGGGAATGGATGAAGAGCTGGCGATCAAGTCCGTGAATTCCGTCCTGCTCCTGCGGTCTTCGGAGGAGATGTTCGCGACGATCGACGTGGCCCTGATCGATCAGTACAGCGCTCATACGACGTTTCTGAAGACGGGTTCGACGCCGAGCTTCATCAAGCGGGGAGAAGAGGTTCTGACGATCTCCGCGAATAATCTGCCGATCGGCATCCTTCAGGATATCGAAATCGATCTGATCCGCCTGCAGCTCATGCCGGGGGATACGCTCATCATGTTGACCGACGGCATCTATGATGCCCCGGGGCCGGCGGTGAACAAAGAGCTGTGGCTCAAACGGATGATCCAGGAGATCCAGGCAGAAGATCCGCAGGACTTTGCGGACCTCCTGCTGGAGAAGGTCGTGCGTTACCATCAAGGTGAGATCAAGGATGATATGACCGTCGTCGTGGCGAGCATCGAGAAGTACAAACCGGAGTGGGCGACCTTCCGGCTGCCCAACGCACCTCAGATTGAACGCCCGAAGACGGTTAGTTAACCTGCGCGCAGCGCTTGCCGCGGTCCGGCAGCGGTGTCTCAGCAGCGGCATTGATGGGGGCTTGATCACAGGCGGAGTCCGCATGGGCTTCGCCTTCTGCTTGTCTATGCTGATGCACGCTCTCTGTGCGCGGTGCCGGGATGCTGCTTTGGATTCAGCCGTTTGCACAACCTTCGCTGATGTTGCACCAAGTCCGCTCAGGGTCAGGGAATGAAGGGATAAAGATCCATGATTTTGGCGAGACTGTTACTAGATTCAGATTGCTAGAAAAAAGAGGGTGTGTGAACTTGCTGAAACAGATCCTGTTGATTACGGATGGCTGCTCGAATGCCGGACTCAGCCCTGTGGTGGCTGCAGCCCATGCGGCGAGCGCCGGTGTGACGGTGAATGTCATCGGCGTCGTCGAGAAGGGAGAGATCGGCCGAAGCGGTGCAGCGGAGGCAGAAGCGATCGCCCAGGCAGGCGGCGGCATGTGCCGCATCGTGCAGCCGCGTGAACTGGCTCAGACGGTGCAGATGATGACGAGGAAGACGGTGGCACAGACGATTCAACGAGTCGTGGAGAAAGAGTTGCAGAAAACCTTCGCCGTAGATGCTGTGGAGCGGCTGTCCCCCGTCAAGCGGGCCCATGTAGTAAAGGTGATGGACGATCTGGGAGAGACGGTATCCATCCGGGTATGCCTGTTGATCGACGCCAGCGCCAGCATGAAGTCGAAGCGCTCCTCCGTTGAAGAGGCGGTGCATGATCTTGCCCTGAGCTTGGAAGCGAGGGCGGGGAGGAGCGAGATCAGTGTGCTGACGTTCCCGCATGCCGATCAGTATGTCGACATCGCCGTGCCGTGGACGATGCGTTCGCAGGAGATCAGAGAGATCTTCGGCCGTCTGGAGATGAGCGGCGTGACGCCGACCGGCCCGGCGATGATGGCGGCGCTTCAATATATTACTGAGAACGTCATCGAACCGCTGCGGGATGAGCGTCCGGATGCCGCTCGCGAAGCGGGGACGGGAATGGGGCTGCTCCAGGACTATGTTGTATGATCGCCTGCTAAAGCCCGGCGAGATCATCACCGGTATATGGAATAAGCGCGTCTACCGCGTAGAGGAGTGTCTCGGTTCCGGGGCGAACGGCGAAGTCTATCTCGTCGTACACAACGATGTGCGCTGTGCGCTGAAGATCGGTTATGATGCGGTAGACTTTCAGTCAGAGATCAATGGGCTTACCTCTTTGCAGCAATACGCAGGCGGAGCGGATCGATTCCTGCTGGACAGCGATAATGTGTTGATCCGGCACAAGGATTATCCTTTCTATGTGATGAAATATGTAAGCGGTGTACATCCCGCACGCTTCCTGTATGAGAACGGGATCGAGTGGTATCCGGTCATCGGCTACCGCATCCTCGGAAGGCTTGCAGAGATTCATGACCGCGGCTATATATTCGGCGACCTAAAATCTGATAATATATTAGTGTCGGGATATGGTACAACGGAATTGATCGATTACGGAGGCTTAACCCGCCGCGGCCGAGCCGTCCGGCAATACACGGAGCGTTTCGATCGGGGGTTCTGGCGCGCAGGCAGCCGTATCGCCGATGAGCGGTATGACCTGTTTGCCTATGCGATCGTCTGTCTTGAAATGGCGGACCTCAGCGGCTTAAGTCTGGCTCAGCTGGAGGCCGATCGCGCGCGGTCCGTGGAACATTTGGTCCAATTAGCAAGGCAGCTGCCCGCGAGCCAGGCGGCAGCGCCGGTGATCGAAGGCTGCCTAAGGGGCAAGTACAACAGCGCAGCTGAGGCAGAGCAGGCCTGGCGCCGAGCGATCTACGCCGCGGCCAAGGGCGATGCGAACCGCGGCAAGCATAGTCAAGCTTCGCCGGGACTTACCTTGAGTCTTGCCACAGCACTCATCCTTATGGCCGCAGTATGCGGCACGGTATTCTATTGGACCTTCAGCCCCGGATGGTAAGGCGCGGGCGGAACGGCTGAGGTCAGGGAAGAGGGGGGATCTGGAGCGACGGTGTCTATCTTAGAGCGCATAGAGAGCTATATCATCCAGGAGAATATGATTGCAAAGGGCGAGCGGATCATCGCGGCGGTATCCGGAGGGCCGGATTCCACGGCGCTCTTGTATATTCTGAAAGAATTGAGCACGGCATGGGATCTTAAGTTGCATGTGGCTCATATGGAACATGGATTCCGCGGGGAAGAGTCCCTTCGTGATGCAGAATGGGTACGGGAACTGGCTGTCCGGCTCGAACTTCCCTGCACGATCCGCCATGCGGATATTCCGGCTGTGGCTGCGCAGCGAGGCGGCAACGCACAGGAGATCGCTCGGGAAGTGCGGTATCAATTTCTGCTGGAGACAGCCCGCAGCCTGGGAGCTACGTCGATCGCTTTGGGTCATCATGCGGATGATCAAGCGGAGACCGTGCTGATGAAACTGCTCCGCGGTGCATCCCTGTCCGGCCTTGCCGGCATGGCCCCGGTTACAGAGCGGGAAGGCGTGAAACTATTTCGTCCGCTGCTGCGTATATATAAGGATGAAATCGAGGCCTATCTGCATGAGCGGGGACTGGCATACCGAACGGACAGCAGCAATATGGACCGCTCTTATACGCGCAATCGCCTGCGGCTGGATCTCATGCCCTTGCTAAAGACCTTTAATCCCGGATTCGTACAAGCCATTAACCGCACGGCGGATCTGATCCGCGATGAGGACCGCTTGCTGAGCCGCTTGGCTGAAGCGGAGGTGCAGCGGATCTTTCGATCAGTTCAGGATGGGCCGGCAGATTCCTACATAGGTTCACGAGCAGAGTGGTTAAAGCTCGATGTCGCTTTACAAAGAAGAGTGATTAAACTAATATTAAGTTATCTGTGTGAAAATCAGGATATGCAATCCATACATATTGAACAAGTGAGGGAAGCGATCGCGCAGGATGCTTCGCCTTCCCTTGTCTTGCATCTGCCCGGTGTCACATTCCGGCGGGAGTACGATCGGCTGCAGTTTGCGAGGGGGCATCTGGAGGACGCCCCCCCGTCCTTATGAATACCGGGTATCGCTCCGGGATGGTCGTCTTGCCGTAGCAGAGGCCGGGGTTGAGCTGATCTTTAACAGCTATGAGCGGTCTGCTGGAAGATCTGGAGATGATGAAGGTCAGCATGGAATCGATCAACGAAGCGCATACTTTGATCTGGATGAACTTCACTACCCGCTTACGGTTCGCAACAGGCGCCCCGGTGATCGCATCCAGCTCTGGAATACGCAAGGGTCGAAGAAGCTGAAAGACCTGTTCATCGATCTGAAGATCCCACCCAGCAAACGCGATGCAATTCCACTGATCGTCGATGCAGAAGACCGAGTGCTGTGGGTGTGCGGGATAAGGAGAAGCCGCCATGCGCCTGTACAGCCCGGCACGAGGAATATCCTGCAGATTAAGCTTGTGCAGAATGAGCGGAATCACCGCGACATAGACTAACTTAGGAGGTTTACGTCCCTTGCATAACGACATCCAAGAAATCTTATACACAGAAGAACAGATCCAGGACAAGATTCGCGAACTCGGCGAGAAGATCAGCAGCGAATACGCAGGCCGCAATCCGCTGGTCATCTGCGTATTGAAAGGTGCTTATATGTTTATGGCTGACTTGACGAAGCGAATCACCATCCCGATTGAAGTGGACTTCATGGCGATCTCCAGCTACGGGCAATCGACCAAGTCTTCCGGCGTTGTAAAGATATTGAAGGACCTCGATGTGCCGGTAGAAGGCCGCGATGTCATCATCGCTGAAGATATCGTCGACAGCGGACTCACCTTGAGCTACCTCATCGATGTCTTAGAACGCCGCAATGCGAAGTCCGTGTCGGTTGTAGCGCTCTTTGACAAACCAGCCGGCCGCAAGGTGGATCTGCAGGCGGATTACATAGGATTTACGCTGCCGGATGCATTCGTCGTCGGATATGGCTTGGACTATGCGGAGAAATACCGCAATCTCCCCTATATCGGGATCTTGAAGCCGGAAGTCTATGCCTAGGAGCATCCTTTCCCGTCCAAACGACGAATTGTATTCATCGGATCGCCGTGATAAAATGATTAGAACTCTGCCTGTAATGGAGCAGAATCAACGCTACTGAGAGGAGGGTGGGGATGAATCGATTCATCAAAAATACCGGATTCTACTTAATCATTATCCTTATAACTGTTGGTATCGTTAACATAATAAGCAACAACAATGAACAAAGATCCGAACTTACGTATGATGTTTTTCGTTCCCAACTTGAACAAAACAATATTACCGAGATCAGCGCAAGATTTGACGGATATACCTATTTTATAACCGGTAAGATGAAGGTGAACCCGGATCCAACCAGGTACCCATCCACGGAATTCTGGACCAGAGCCCCTTATACCAGCGATCTGATTCAGAAGATAGAAGAAGCTGGGATCACCGAGAAATACCTGCCTATGGAAGGGCAGAGTATATGGATCACGTTGTTAACGACGCTTATCCCGTTCATCATCATGTTCGCCTTGTTCTTCTTCTTATTGAATCAGGCGCAGGGCGGCGGCGGCAAGGTGATGAACTTCGGCAAAAGCCGTGCGAAACTCTATACGGAAGACAAGAAAAGAGTCACGTTCGATGATGTCGCAGGTGCGGATGAAGAGAAGCAGGAACTCGTGGAAATCGTTGAATTCCTCAAAGATCCCCGCAAGTTCGCCTCTCTGGGAGCTCGTATCCCTAAAGGTGTGCTTCTTAACGGACCGCCGGGAACGGGCAAGACGCTGCTGGCTCGGGCGGTTGCCGGAGAAGCGGGCGTTCCCTTCTTCAGCATAAGCGGTTCAGACTTCGTCGAAATGTTCGTCGGTGTCGGTGCTTCCCGTGTCCGTGACTTGTTCGAAAATGCGAAGAAGAATGCGCCTTGTATCATCTTCATCGACGAGATCGATGCTGTCGGCCGTCAGCGGGGTGCTGGACTCGGCGGCGGTCATGACGAACGCGAGCAGACCTTGAACCAGCTGCTTGTCGAGATGGACGGATTCGGAGCGAACGAAGGCATCATCATCATCGCTGCTACGAACCGCCCGGATATCTTGGACCCGGCGCTTCTTCGTCCGGGCAGATTCGACAGGCAGATCACAGTGGATCGTCCGGATCTTAAGGGACGTGAAGCGGTGCTTAGAGTCCATGCACGCAACAAACCGCTGGCTAAGGACGTGAAACTGGATGTCCTGGCACGGTATACGACGGGATTTACAGGAGCCGATCTGGAGAACCTGCTGAACGAAGCGGCGCTCATCGCAGCCCGCCGCAACCGCAAGGAGATCTCCATGGCGGAATTGGACGAAGCCTTCGACCGCGTCGTGGTTGGTACACAGAAGAAGAGCCGCGTGATCAGCGAGCGCGAGAAGCGCACGATCGCTTATCACGAAGCAGGGCACGCGATCATCGGTTATTATGTACGCCATGCCGATGTCATCCATAAGGTGACGATCGTCCCAAGAGGTCGTGCCGGCGGCTACGCGATGATGATCCCCAAAGAGGGCGAAGACCGTCTGCTGCAGACCAAGTCCGAACTGCTCGACCGGGTTGTTGGGCTCTTGGGCGGACGTGTAGCTGAGGAATTGTTCATCGGCGAGATCGGCACCGGTGCCTATGATGACTTCCGCAAAGCGACACAGATCGTCCGTTCGATGATTACCGAATACGGTATGAGCGACAAGCTGGGGCCGCTCCAATTCGGCAACAACCAAGGTCATGTATTCTTGGGCCGCGATCTCGCTCATGAGCAGAACTACAGCGATGCCATCGCCTACGAGATCGACCAAGAGATGCAGTCGATGATCCGCGAATGCTATGAACGCGCAAAGCAGATCCTGCAGGAGCACGCGGATAAAGTGCATCTTCTGGCCGATGCGCTGCTCAAATACGAAACGCTTGATCGAGAGCAGATCACCGAACTTCTGGAGACGGGCAAGCTGAGCAAGGACCCTCTCGGATTCGGAGATGATGGGCAGGAAGACACGGCGAAGGAAGCCGCGGATTCCAGCGACGTGAAAGTGAACATCCAACAGCAAAGCAGCGGCAATGAAGCCAATAAGCTGGACTTTGACCGGGTCAAAAAGGACAACGCCCCTGCTGATGAAGCGGACCGGGATAAGGAATCTGCACAAGACAGCAGCGGCGAAGGTAACCCTGACCATAACAATAAAGAATAAGTCAAGAGCAATAGAGAGCACTCCTGAACACACTGTTAGCACAAGGCAGTCCTTGGTTAGCGGTGTGTTATTTTTATGTCTTTCATTTCTTGCACGTTGACACCGTATGGGGCGTTGTGTAAATTAGGTGTTAACTAGCTTCCAGCTGGCATTATATATATAACTATGTACATTTTTTCACGAATAGGAGGGGGCGAAACCGATGGCGATGACGATGGATCAATTAGCTAAGCAACGCAAAGAGGAACAGAATCGCGAACTCAAAGAACGGCTGATGCAGCTCAAGAAAGAGAGAAACGCGATTATCCTGGCCCACTATTATCAACGTGATGAAATTCAAGAGGTGGCGGACTTTCGCGGGGATTCCTTCCTGCTTGCGCAGAAAGCGGCTCAGACGGATGCGGATGTGATCGTATTCTGCGGCGTTCATTTCATGGGAGAGAGTGCGAAGATCTTAGCGCCGGATAAGACGGTGCTCATCCCCGACGAACGCGCCGGATGCCCGATGGCCGATATGGTGAATGCTGAAGGGCTGTTGGATCTGAAACGCAAGCATCCGAAGGCGAAGGTCGTGACCTATATCAACTCTTCAGCTGAAGTGAAAGCCGTGACGGATATCTGCTGCACTTCATCGAATGCGGTGAAGGTCGTGAATTCCCTGGATGCGGATGAGATCATCTTCGCTCCGGATAAGAACCTCGGCCGCTATGTGCAGCAGTTTACCGACAAGAAGATGATCCTCTGGGAAGGTTACTGCAACACGCATGATCTCTTGACCCTGAAGGATGTCGAGGAGATGAAGGCCAAGTATCCCAACGCCCAGTTTGTCGCGCATCCTGAGTGCCGGCCGGAGGTAGCGGCGGCTGCGGACTTTGTGGGCAGTACTACGGCTATCTTAAAATATTGTCGTGAAACTGACTGTGATGAATTCATCATCGGCACCGAGGACGGCACGGGGTATCAGCTGCGTAAAGACAGCCCGCATAAGAAGTTCTATTTCGCATCGAAGTACCTTGTATGTCCGAATATGAAAGTGAACAATCTGAAGAAAGTCGTGCGTGCGCTCGAGACGATGCAGCCGCAGATTTACGTTCCGCCGGTCATTGCGGACAAAGCCAGACAGGCATTGGAACGCATGCTGCAAGTCCAATAATGCATCAAGCAGGTCCAAAATGGATAAAGGTGGCGCATAGCATGACAGTACCTCGGTATCTTAGCAGCTTCAGCCTCGATGAACTGCCCCGGCAAGATTTCGATGTGATCATCGCCGGCGGCGGCATCGCAGGTTTGTATACAGCGCTGTGCTTAAGTTCAACGCATCACAAGGTCTTGATCATCGCGAAGCACTCTCTGCTCGACAGCAATACGAGGTATGCACAGGGCGGCATCGCGGCGGTGTTCTCCGATGATGACGCACCCGAATACCATCTGCAGGACACGCTGCTTGCCGGGGCCGGACTGTGTGATCCTAAGGCCGTCGAAGTGCTTGTTCATGAGGGGCCGGCGTGCGTGCAAGATCTGATGCGTCTAGGTACAAATTTCGATACGAAGCAGGATGGCAGCATCGCGCTGACGATGGAAGGCGCACACAGCCGGCGGCGCATCCTGCATGCGAAAGGCGACGCGACGGGCAGCGAGATCATCCGCGCCTTGTCGGAGCAAGTTAAAGGCGATCCCCATATCACCGTATGGGAGGATCATTATGTCATTGATCTGATCACCCATGAGGAAGTCTGCCTCGGCGCGCTTGTGCTTAGGCCGGATGGTTCGCAGGTGCTCGCTGCCGGCAAGGCAACGGTCCTTTGCACGGGCGGAGCGGGTCAGTTGTACCGCTGTACGACCAATCCCGAAGCAGCGACGGGGGACGGGATCGCCATCGCATACCGGGCAGGTGCATATGTACGGGATATGGAGTTCGTCCAATTCCACCCAACAGCGCTCAGCCTGCCGGACGCGCCCCGGTTCCTGATCTCAGAAGCGGTGCGCGGAGAAGGAGCCTGGCTGCGCAATATCCATGGGGAACGCTTCATGGCGCGCTATCATCCCATGCTGGAGTTAGCGCCGCGGGATGTTGTGGCGAGAGCGATCATCAGTGAGATGGAGGCGACCGGGGCGGACTTCGTCTATCTCGATATCACCCATGAAGATCCGGAGCGGGTGCGCGCTCGATTCCCGACGATCTATGCGACTTGTCTGCGATATGGGCTCGATCTGACGAAGGATCGGATTCCCGTTGCACCAGCGGCCCATTATATGATGGGCGGGATAAAAACCGACCTGAGCGGAGAGACCAATATCAAGGGATTATTCGCCTGCGGCGAAGCGGCGTCGACGGGCGTGCACGGTGCCAACCGCCTGGCAAGCAATTCGCTCACGGAAGCGATCGTCTTCGGCCGCCGCATCGCACAGAGAATATCTGAGCTTAAGGCCGCGGCCTCGCCGCTGACTGCTGCCTCGCAGGAACACCGCGATCCCCTGACGATGCCGGTTGCCGAGAAGCAGCGGCATCTGCAGGAGACGATGCTTCGATATGTCGGGGTGCGGCGTCATGCATCCACCTTGAAGATCGCGCTGGAAGAACTGAGGTCCCATCAGGTGATCTTCAGCGCTAAGCTCAGAACCCGCGAGGAATATGAATATGCGAACCTGCTCACCTGTGCGCTGCTGACGACGGAGGCGGCGCTCTTGAGAGAAGAAAGCCGCGGCGGCCATTACCGGGAGGATTACCCGGAGCAGGATGATGCTTGGCTTAGGCATCTGGTATTCCAACGAGAGATCGGTATAGTGGAGGAACCCATCTATGAGCATGCTTAATATAGAGAAGCTGAAGGCGATGATCCGCGATTGGCTGGAAGAAGATCTCGGGACGGGAGACATCACTTCCTTGGCTGTGATCCCGGAAGATCATGAGTCGATCGGGATCATCCATATGAAGGATCAAGGGATCATAGCCGGCTTGCCGGCGGCGGAGACGGTGTTCCGCGAGGTGGATCCGGGTCTTCACTTCCGTGCGCATGTTGAAGAAGGCGCCCATGTATCCCCAGGAGATGTGATCGCCCGGGTGCACGGGCGTACCCGCAGCATCCTGAGCGGAGAGCGGCTGGCTTTGAACCTGCTGCAGCGGATGTCCGGCGTTGCGACGAAGACCGGGGAGTTCGTCCGTGCCCTTCAGGGGCTGCCTGTGCGCTTGGTCGACACGCGCAAGACGACACCGGGTCACCGCATGTTGGAGAAATACGCGGTGCGGGTTGGAGGCGGACATAATCATCGCTTCGGACTGTCGGATGCAGTGATGATCAAGGACAATCATATCAAGGCGGCGGGCGGCATCGAGCAAGCCGTGCTGGCGGCAAGGGAGATGATCCCGCATACGATGAAGATCGAAGTGGAGACGGAGACGCTGGAACAAGTACAGGAAGCCTTGGCAGCGGGTGCGGATATCATCATGCTGGATAATATGCCGATCGACCGCATGGAGGAAGCGGTTCGCATGATTCGTGCGCATGCGGAGCATGTCGTCATCGAAGCCTCCGGCGGCGTGACGCTTGAGAACGTCAGGAGCATCGCCCAGACCGGCGTCGATGTGATCTCTGTCGGCGGCTTGACGCATTCGGTGCGATCTCTGGATATCAGCTTGGATTTGAATGCGAAGAAGGAGCGGCGTATATGATATTGGTGATGGATGTAGGCAATACAAATATCGTACTGGGCGTATACGAAGGGAAGGAGCTGCTTCATAACTGGCGTCTAAGTACGAATCGTTCGGCGACGGCAGATGAATACGGCTTGATGATCAGCAACTTGTTCAAACATGTGCAGCTGGATGTGTCCGAGATCAGCGGCGTCATCCTCTCATCGGTCGTTCCGCCCCTGAACCACTTGATGGAAGAGATGTGCGAGCGCTATTTGGGCAAGAATCCGTTCATCGTGGGTCCCGGCTTAAAGACGGGGCTTAACATCCGCTATGAGAATCCCAAGGAAGTCGGAGCGGACCGCATCGTGAATGCGGTAGCGGCGATTGAGCAGTATGGTGCGCCGCTGATTATCGTGGACTTCGGCACAGCGACCACGTATGACTATATCGATGAACACGGGCAGTATATCGGCGGGGCCATCGCGCCGGGGATCGGCATCTCAACGGAGGCCCTGTATCAAAAAGCAGCGAAGCTGCCGCGCATCGAGCTCAGCAAACCGAAGAGTACGGTCGGCCGCAACACCGTCGCTTCGATGCAATCGGGGATCATCTATGGATATGTCGGTCAGGTCGACGGGATCGTCAGCCGGATCTGTGCAGAGACGAAGCTGAAGCCGCGGGTTATCGCGACGGGGGGCTTCGCGGAATTGATCGCATCAGAGTCGAAGACGATCGAGATCGTGGATCCGCTTCTCACGTTGACCGGCCTTAGAATCCTGTACGAGCGCAATATATCGTCATAATCTATTTGGCATCAAGCAGGACCTGCAGCGGTTTATAAATTCATGAACGTTAACAACTAGGGGGGATCTCATGCGAGACTATCTGATTCGCGGTACGGCATTAGATCAGAAAGTGCGGATATTCGGCGTGCGGGCAACGGAGATCGTAGCGGAACTGCAGCGCCGCCATGATACGTGGCCGACAGCTACGGCAGCGCTGGGCAGAGCGGTAGCGGCCGGGTTGATGATGGGAGCGATGCTGAAAGATGAGCAGAAACTGACCATTCAGATCAAGGGCAACGGTCCGCTCGGCCAGATTGTCGTCGATGCCAATGCCAAGGGGGAAGTGAGGGGCTATGTCGACAATCCGCATGTTGATCTGCCGCCTAATGAACAAGGAAAGCTGGACGTTAAAGGCGCTGTCGGTACCGAAGGCGCGCTGTATATCATTAAGGATCTGGGGCTGAAAGAGCCGTACCGCGGCAGTATCCCGATTATATCGGGAGAGCTGGGAGAAGACTTTACTTATTACTTTGCAAAGTCGGAACAGACCCCTTCCGCGGTAGCCGTTGGCGTGTTGGTTAACCCGGATGGTTCGGTGCGTGCTGCAGGCGGCTTCATCCTCCAGCTGCTGCCGGGACTTTCCGATGAAGAGATCAGCGATATGGAGAGAAGACTTGCAAACCTGCGCCCCGTTACCGAGATGCTTGACAGCGGAATGTCATTAGAAGAGATCATCTCTGAAGTCGTTGACGATGTGAAAGTCGGCGAGACGATGGATGCAATTTTTCGCTGCCAATGCTCGGATGAACGGGTGGAGCGGACGCTGATCAGCATGGGACGTGAAGAGTTGGAGAACTTAGCGGGTGAAGATGAACCGGTGGAAGTGGTGTGTCATTTTTGTAATGAAAAATATCTCTTCGAGAAAGAAGACCTCCAGCGAATTATCGAGCAGTTGAATCAAGATGAATGAATAATCCATCGGTGGAACCTGCCACACTGGTCATAGGGATCGCTGGTTGCTGATGGAATTCGAAATTCTGAAATAATTCCATTGACAACCATGATATCCACTGTTAATATTGAAAGTAATATAAAGCCGACTTGAATACTCGGATTAAGATTCACTCACAAATACATGTCCAGAGGGATAATAGGAGGTTCACATCGATGGCCAAATTAGTACAAAACATCACCCAATTAATCGGTGACACCCCGCTGGTTCGTCTGAACCGCGTAGTGCCGGAGGACAGCGCTGAGATCTATGTCAAGCTGGAATATCAGAACCCCGGTGCCAGCGTCAAGGACCGGATCGCGATCAGCATGGTAGAGGCTGCAGAGCAAGAGGGCAAGCTGAAACCCGGCGGAACGATCGTTGAGCCGACGAGCGGCAATACAGGGATCGGTTTAGCGATGGTCGCCGCTGCCAAGGGGTATCGTGCGATCCTGGTCATGCCGGATACGATGAGCATGGAGCGCCGCAATCTGCTTCGCGCTTACGGCGCTGAGCTGGTGCTGACTCCGGGAGCAGAAGGGATGAAGGGTGCGATCCGCAAAGCTGAAGAAATCGTAGCCGAGAACCCGGATTACTTTATGCCGCAGCAATTCAAGAACTTGGCGAATGTGAAGATCCACCGCGAGACAACAGGACCTGAGATCGTAGAAGCGATCAAAAATCACGACGGCAAACTGGATGCCTTCGTTGCAGGAATCGGAACAGGCGGTACGATCACCGGTGCCGGCTCTGTATTGCGCGAGCATTTCCCCGACATCAAGATCTATGCGGTTGAGCCTGCTGCGTCCCCGGTCCTGTCCGGCGGCCAGCCAGGTCCGCATAAGATCCAAGGGATCGGTGCAGGTTTCGTTCCGGATATCCTCGATACAGGGATCTATGACGAGGTCATCACAGTGGAGAACGAACAAGCCTTTGAAACATCGCGCCGCGTAGCTCGTGAGGAGGGCATCCTCGGCGGAATCTCCTCTGGTGCAGCCATCTTCGCTGCACTGAAGGTGGCAAAGGAACTCGGCAAGGGCAAACGCGTTGTCGCTGTCCTGCCGTCCAACGGGGAGCGCTACTTGAGCACGCCGCTGTATCAGTTTGATTGAGCTTGATGACGGGTCTATACTGTCTCGTCTCTTGCAGACAAGGGAGCCTGCGGGCTCCCTTGTTGTTTTTGTCTGGATATTTCCGCTGCTCCTTACTGCTCTTTGAATATGGACGATATTTCCATTATACTAATCTTATTACCATGGGGGGTGGGAGATGAGCCATGATCCGTACTGATTGGCAGGATTGGAAGCGTTGGAGCCGCAAGTATACGATGCTTCCTTATATATATGAAGCAGAATGGAAGGGGCTTCCCTTGTCGTGGGAGGCATTCTGGGATCAGGCAGGTCCTTATTCCTTCGTCTTGGAGAGCGGAAGAAGCGGCCGTTACACCTATGTGGGTTTGCTTCCTTCTGCATATATCTGCGGTTGCGGTGAGGAGGCTGTCGAATATGTACTCTTGGATCGAGACAGCGTTCAGGAGGCATTGAGCGGTGCCTCTGCACATCTGCTCTCTGTTCGCTATGAACCGGCACGAAAGATGCAAGGCCCTCCGCTCGACATCTTGCGTGCTTGGATGGCGGAGTATCACTCCCCGCTGCCTGAAGAGATGTCATGTTTTACGGGGGGCTGCGCCGGTTACTTAGGATATGACAGCCTGCCAATGACGAAACAGCCCCGATCCCGTACCGAGGCTGATCCGGATGAGCCGGATTATCTCTTCATGTTGTTCGACCGGATCTGGGTCTATGACCATGAATGCGAGAAGTTGTCGGTTTGTGTCCATATCGACATTTCCCGGGAAATGTCGGATCAAGGGGTCGATGAGGCGAAACTGCTCGAAGCTTATCGCCGGGCAGCGCGAACGGCAGAGAATCTAGCAGACATGTGGCGGGTCTGTGCAGAGAAGGCGGCCGCCGCGGGGAAGACGAGACGAGCACGCTTCGAGCAATTGGCGAAGGCGGAAGATCGGAACACCGATGGTGAGGCATATCTTCTTGAGACCAACATGAGCAAGGAACAGTTCACAGCTGCCGTCAAGCGCGTACAGGACTATATTCGTGCCGGGGAAGTACTCCAGGTCAACCTGTCCCTGAGCCAGAAACGCAAGGTTGATCTTGCGCCGGAGATCTTGTATGAATGGTTGAGGCTGCTGAATCCATCTCCGTATATGGGGTTGTTAAGATTGGGAGAGTTTCAGCTGGTCTCTGGTTCTCCGGAACTGTTGATCAAGAAGTCGGGGAATCACTTGCGAACGCGGCCGATTGGCGGCACTCGCAAGCGGGGCAGAACAGAGGAAGAAGATCGGGCACTGGAGCAGGAACTGCTTACGAACGCCAAGGAGCGCTCGGAACACAAGATGCTGGTTGACGTTGAGTACGCAGATCTCAGTCGAGCAGCGGAACATGGTACGGTAAGCGTCGATCAATTCATGGTGATCGAACGGTATTCCCACGTCATGCACCTCGTATCCGACTTGTCTGCTAAGCTGCGGCAGGGACTGGATGCCTATGATGTCCTGGAAGCTGTCTTCCCAGGCGGTACGATCACGGGTGCGCCGAAGCGCCGGACGATGGAGATCATCGAGGAACTGGAGCCGACGCGGCGCGGGGTATATACCGGTTCCTTCGGCTGGATTGACTACAAAGGGAATATGGAATTTAATATAATCATACGTACGATGCTGGTGAGAGGCGGCACAGCCTATGTACAAGCCGGAGCCGGGATCGTCAGCGAGTCGGTGCCGGAGCGGGAGTATCAGGAATCCCTAAGCAAGGCGCAGGCTCTATGGCAAGCGGTTCATTATGCGGAGTCGGCCGAGAAGGATAGTTTAACGTGAACTGCGTCTAGATGGTTGGATAGTGGAAAGTGGAATTAATAACGCTATTATTGTAATAACCGATAACTCGGGGCAGCTGCAGGGATAGAACTGGCAGATGTTCTGCATCGACTAAGATCATGAGAGATCAGGGGGCAAGTGATGATCATCTCGATCAATGGGCGTCTGGTGGATGAACGGGAGGCGGTCATCTCCGCCTATGACCACGGTTTCTTGTATGGGCTGGGGTTGTTCGAGACCTTTCGCACCTATGACGGCCGAGCCTTCTTGTTGGAGCAGCACTTGGCGCGGCTCCATGAGGGCTGTGCCTTGCTCGGCATCCCGCACCAAGCTGAGCCGGAGGATGTGCAGGCGGAGATCGATTGCTTGCTTGCGGTCAATGGCCTGCAGGATGCCTATATCCGCTACTCGGTATCAGCGGGCAAGCAGGATCTTGGCTTGGCCCAGACCTTGCCGGATCATCCCACGGTCGTTATCTATATCAAGCCATTAGCGATTGTAAATAAGTGGTATGAGACGGGGCGTCCGATTCAACTGCTGCGCACCATTCGCCCAAAACCTGAAACCACTGTTCGGCTCAAGTCGTTTCAATATATGAACGGATGGTTGGCGAAACGGGAACTCGCCGGCTATGCGTGGGCGCATGAGGCAGAGGGGGTGCAGGTCAATGAGCTGGGGGAATTGACCGAAGGGATCGTCAGCAATATCTTCTTCGTGCGGAAGGATCGTCTTCATACGCCTTCTCTTGCCGCCGGTGCTCTTCCCGGGATTACGAGAAGTTATGTTCTAAGACTGGCTGCACATCTGGGCATCCCTTCCGAGGAGGGGATGTACACCTTTGATGACCTGCTTCAGGCAGAGGAGGTATTCCTTACGAATTCCATTCAGGAGATCGTGCCGGTCTGCACGATCTATGATCCCGATGGACGGCGGACGAAGTTTCCTTCGGCGGTGCCCGGCCCCATCACGTCAGCCTTGATGAGGGGCTATGGTGATGTTGTGTAGAATCGAGCAGCGATGAGCGGGCGATGAGGTATGATTACAATGGGATGATGATTCGATCAAGTATCGATGACGCATTACATCGCGATCCAATGCATAAAATGACGTGAATGTGATTATGTGAATATATGATCGGATGACGATTATGATTGGATGACGATTATGATCGGATGACGATTATGATTGGATGACGAATGTGATCGCATGACGAATATGATGGCATGACGAATATGATGGCATGACGATCAGATACGACTTGATATGGCAGAAAGTGAGGCATAGTCCGATGACCAATCAACAACTCTCCAGAAGGATTCGCGGTACCGATGAATTGCAGCCAAACCGCACCTATATCATGGGGATCCTGAATGTAACGCCGGATTCCTTCTCCGACGGCGGCCGCTACCATACCCTGGATGCGGCGGTGAAGCGGGCGCTGGAAATGGTGGAAGAAGGAGCCGATATCATCGATATCGGCGGTGAATCGACCCGCCCGGGTCATGAACCGGTGCCGCTGGAGGTGGAGATGAAGCGCGTCATCCCCGTTGTGCGGGCCGTGCGCGAAGCCGTCGGCGAGCGGGCTTTGATCTCCGTTGACACGTATAAAGCAGAGGTGGCGCGCGAAGCCATCCTGGCCGGTGCTGACTGGATGAATGATATATGGGGATTGAAGCGTGATCCGAAGATGGCTGAATATGCCGCTGAGCTCGGATGTCCTGTTGTGGTGATGCATAACAGACAAGAAGCCGTCTATGAAGATTTCATGCGGGATGTGATCGCAGATCTGCAGGAAAGCATCGCCATCGCCAAAGCAGCCGGCATGCGGGATGAACAGATCATCCTTGATCCCGGTGTGGGCTTTGCTAAGTCCCATGAACAGAATCTCATGGTGATGCGGGAACTGGATCAGATCGTCGCTTTGGGCTATCCGGTCCTGCTGGCCACATCCCGCAAAAGGGTCATTCGCCATACCCTTCAGCTGCCCGTCGACGATCTCGTAGAAGGCACGGCGGCGACGGTGGCCATCGGTATCGCCAAAGGATGCCGTATCGTCCGCGTGCATGATGTCAAACCGATCAAGCGGACGGCGCTGATGAGCGATGCCATTGTATATGGCGGCTCTGTCGGCATACAATAACGAAAATAGTCGTTGACCCGCGGATCAACAGAGGTGGGAGAGACCATGGATAAAATTACATTACACCGCATGACGTTCTATGGCTATCATGGAGTCATGCCGGAAGAACGCACTCTTGGGCAGAGGTTTATCATCGATGCGGATCTGCATCTGGATCTGCAGCCGGCAGGACGGGGAGATGATCTAAACTTAACCGTCAATTATGCAGGAGTATTCGAGACCGTACGGCGGATCGCTGAGGGCGAGCCTTGCAAGCTCATCGAAGCTTTGGCAGAACGGGTCGCCCAGACGCTTCTCGAGACCTATCCGCTGATTCAGACGGTCACGATACGCGTGACCAAGCCGCAGCCGCCCTTCGCAGGTGATTATGAGGGTGTGTCCGTGGAGATTACCCGCAGGAGATCGATGAGCGATGCATGATGCGATAACCGATACAGCGAAGAAGAATCTCTACATCGCTTTGGGATCTAATGTGGGGGATCGCGAATCATGGCTGGCGAAGGCCCTTGCTGCCTTGAACCGGCTCCCCGGTGTCAGGCAGATGGTATGCTCAGCTGTTTATGATACGGACCCGGTAGGCTATACAGAGCAAGCGTCCTTTCTCAATATGGCGGTCAAGTTGGAAGTGGAGATGCCGGTGGTGATGGTCTTCCGCTGTATGCGGGAGATCGAGACCAGCCTCGGACGCAGGAGGGAGATCCATTGGGGTCCGCGAACGATTGATCTCGACCTGCTCATGGTGGATAACCTGGACGTGCAGATTCGGGCTTATGACCCGGAACTCATCGTTCCTCACCCTCGTATGTTGGAGAGAGCTTTCGTTCTCATCCCCCTGCTCGATGTGTTAGAACGACAGCATCCGGACTATGAGAAGCTTGAGCAATGTCTGCAGTTGCTGTCGGATCGGGAAGGAGTCAGATTATGGAGAGAAGCAGTTCCATAGCAAGGCGCATCCGGGCGTTCCGCAAGCTCAAAGGCTTAACGCAGCTGGAATTAGCCGAGAAGGTGAACATCTCGATCGCAGTGATCGGTTCGATCGAACGTGGAACGCGCAAGCCGGATGAACGTATACTATCGCGCATTGCTGAAGCGCTCGATGTATCTTTGGAGGAATTAACTGGTACAGAAGCGCAGAATCTCATTCAGAGGCCGCACTAATCACTAATACGCACTAATCGTTGCGTGGATGAGCAAGTACAGGTATGAAAGGAGAGGATGCTGTATTGCTCAAGATCGGAGATATCACGATGGCCAACCAGGTTGTGCTTGCGCCGATGGCAGGAGTGTGCAATCCGGCATTCCGCTTGATCGCGAAGGAGTTCGGCACGGGACTGGTATGTGCTGAGATGGTCAGTGACAAGGCGATCCTGCACGGGAATAAGCGCACGATGGAGATGCTTTACGTCGATGAACGGGAGAAACCGCTCAGTCTGCAGATCTTCGGCGGGGACAAGGAATCCCTCGTGGAAGCCGCTAAGATCGTGGATCAGCGGACGAACGCCGATATCATCGATATCAACATGGGATGCCCGGTGCCGAAGGTGACAAAATGCGATGCAGGCGCAAAATGGCTGCTTGACCCCAACAAGATCTATGAGATGGTCGCCGCCGTGGTGGATGCCGTCAGCAAACCGGTCACCGTCAAGATGCGGATCGGCTGGGACGCACAGCACATCTACGCCGTAAAGAACGCTCAGGCAGTTGAGCGGGCCGGCGGGCAGGCGGTGGCGGTGCATGGCCGTACCCGTGAACAGATGTATACGGGCAAAGCTGACTGGGGCATCATTAAAGAGGTAAAGGAAGCGGTCAACATTCCGGTCATCGGCAACGGCGATGTCTTCACGCCGGAAGATGCGAAGCGAATGCTGGATACAACCGGGGTTGACGGTGTGATGATCGGTCGTGCTGCGCTGGGTAATCCATGGATCCTGTACCGCACCGTCGAGTATCTGACGAAGGGCGTGCTGCCGCCCGAGCCGACACCGCGCGAGAAGATCGATATCGCCATGCTCCATCTTGATCGGTTGATCGCCCTCAAAGGAGAGAAGGTCGCCGTGAAAGAAATGCGCAAGCATATGGCGTGGTATCTCAAGGGGCTCAAAGGTGCGGCTAAGGTCAAGGAGCGGATCATGGAGGAAACCACGCGGGATGCGCTCACAAAAATTCTCTATGAATTCGTCGAGCAATTGGAAAACGCAAATGCTGCAGATGAGCAAGCAGCCCTTGCGTTACATTGACATTTCCATATGCGGATAATATAATATTCAATCAAAGTAGACACCAGAGTTGAAGATATTACCAGCGGATACTGCTTGATTAGCAGTCATACACGATGTTCTGCTGATATATGATTAAGAAGTACCATGTGCCTGTGCGGCTCATGGAATATCACGATGTGACAGGAGATCGGTAGCTATGTCAGAAAAGGAAGTCATTCTCACTCAAGAAGGACTGAAGAAGCTCGAGGAGGAACTCGAACATCTTAAGTCAGTCAAACGCCGCGAAGTAGCAGAACGCATCAAGGTTGCGATCGGCTACGGCGACTTAAGTGAGAATTCAGAATATGAGGATGCGAAGAATGAGCAGGCTTTCATCGAAGGACGCATCATCACTCTGGAGAAGATGCTTCGCAACGCACGCATCATCAACAACGACGAAGTTGATACAAATATAGTCAGCATCGGCTCAACGGTCATACTGGAAGATCTGGAGTTCGGTGATAAGCTGGAATATACGATCGTCGGGACCGCGGAGTCCGATCCTTTCCAGAATAAGATCTCCAATGAAAGTCCAGTTGGAAAGGCGATCCTGGGTCAGAAGAAGGGATCGATCGTAGACGTACAAGTTCCTGCAGGCATCATCCAGTATAAGATTATAGATATTAAGAAGTAATTGCAGCTAACTGGACATAGAACATGGAAGAAGCTCCATACGGAGAAGAAGCTCCATTCGGAGCTTTTTCCATGTTGTAAGAGTGCGGAACTGACATGGGCGCAAGATTTGTGTTAAAATGTTGAAGTCCTATATTGTTCGTTACAGTTGTAATATATGGCATAAAGTTAGGAGTTGAAGTCGTTGAGCCAGGAACAAGAATTAAATGAACTGCTCGCGGTACGTCGTGAGAAACTGGACGAACTGCGCAGTCTGGGCTTCGATCCGTTCGGTCAGAAGTATGAGCGCACCCATTGGGCAGAGCCCTTACTCAAGGAATACAGCGATAAGTCCGCTGAAGAACTGGACGAGCTGGCAGTGGAAGTCAGCATCGCCGGTCGTGTGATGCAGCTGCGCAAGATGGGCAAAGCAGGTTTTGCTCATGTACAGGATCAGACGGGACGCATTCAGATCTATGTGCGGCAGGATTCCGTCGCGGAGAATGAATATGCGGCCTTTAAGCTGCTTGATCTTGGCGATCTGATCGGCGTTCGGGGGACGGTATTTAAGACCAAAACCGGCGAGACCTCGATCAAGGTCAGCAAGCTTACCGTGCTCACCAAATCTCTCTATCCTCTCCCAGACAAATTCCACGGTCTCAAAGACGTAGAACTGCGCTATCGCCAGCGATATGTTGACTTGATCATGAATCCGGAAGTCAAACATACCTTCATCACGCGCTCCCGGATCATCCAAGCGATGCGCAGATATTTGGACGAGAGAGGATACCTGGAAGTGGAGACGCCGACGATGCACGCGATCGCAGGCGGCGCAGCGGCCCGGCCGTTCATCACGCATCACAATGCGCTGGACATGCAGCTCTATATGCGAATCGCGATCGAATTGCACCTGAAGCGCTTGATCGTGGGCGGTTTGGAGAAGGTATATGAGATCGGCCGCGTCTACCGCAACGAGGGGATCTCCACCCGACACAATCCGGAGTTCACGATGCTGGAGCTGTATGAGGCATATGTGGACTATGAGGATATCATGCGTTTGACGGAAGACATGATCGCCAGCATCGCCGAGGAAGTCCTGGGCACGAGGGTGATCCAATATCAAGGTCATACGGTGGATCTGAATACGCCGTGGCGCCGTGTGTCCATGGTGGAGCTGGTGAAGGAAGCAACGGGCGTGGATTTCAGCCTGCAGATCAGTGATGAAGAAGCGCGCCGCTTGGCGAAGGAGCATCAGGTGCCGGTAGAAAGCACTTACTCCGCCGGACATATCCTGAATGCGTTCTTCGAGCATTTTGTTGAGCATACGTTGATTCAACCGACCTTCGTCACTGGGCACCCTGTGGAGATCTCTCCGCTGGCGAAGAAGAATGCGGAGGATCCGCGATTCACAGACCGCTTCGAACTGTTCATCGTCGGCCGTGAACATGCCAATGCCTTCACGGAGTTGAACGATCCTATCGATCAGCGGGAGCGCTTCGAAGCGCAGCTGCTTGAGCGCGAGCAAGGCAACGAGGAAGCTCATGAGATGGATGAGGATTTTGTCCATGCACTTGAGTACGGGATGCCGCCAACGGGCGGACTGGGGATCGGTATCGACCGCTTGGTGATGCTGCTTACCGATGCGCCTTCGATCCGAGACGTGCTGTTGTTCCCATTGATGCGAGATCGGAGCTAAGGGGCAAGGATATCAGCGAGCGGAGCATGAGAATATTTGCATCTTGAGATTCATACAACTTGTGAGTATAATGGATTACGTGCTCCGCTCGAATTATTATGCTATAATGGTGTTTGTCGTGCAAAGATGGGTATTGCAGGGTTGGGTGCCGATCTAGCCTCCGAATTAGGGTGCCTAAATGGTAACTTAGGTATCTAGAGCTGGAGTGAATGCAGGAGGGATTGGTCCAAGTGTGACAGAACACCGAACATAATCAATTGCATAAAAATGGACTTGCATTTTGGTGCGAAGATGTGTTATCTTAAAAAAGTCGCTGTTAAAGAGTTTAACCCACAAGAAGTCATGTGGCGGCGTAGCTCAGCTGGCTAGAGCGTACGGTTCATACCCGTAAGGTCGGGGGTTCGATCCCCTCCGCCGCTACCATTATTCTCATCAAGAGAATCCCGCTGGGTGACAGACGGAACAGCGGAAGAGGATGCAGTGCAAGACGGTGCAGCGAAATTCCATACCATGCCGGTGTAGCTCAATTGGTAGAGCAACTGACTTGTAATCAGTAGGTTGGGGGTTCAAGTCCTCTCGCCGGCACCACTTAAGGAGGAGCCGTGGTGTAGAGGCCTAACATGCCTGCCTGTCACGCAGGAGATCGCGGGTTCGAATCCCGTCGGCTCCGCCATTATTTTCTAGCTCTGTAGAGGGCTTTTTTCATTCACGGCTCGGTAGCTCAGTCGGTAGAGCAGAGGACTGAAAATTCTCGTGTCGGCGGTTCGATTCCGTCCCGAGCCATCCGGAATCTCCGCAGTTTCGCGGTACACCCTCGAAGTGAACTGATTAAGCGGCGAAGCGGAGTACAAGTGTTTCCCATTGCTTCTGGATTCTCACTGCAGCATCTGGGATCACCTGAGTTCCGGAATACCCCCTTAGATTATGGGTATGCTCATTACATGGAGGCTTAGCGAAGTGGCCAAACGCGGCAGACTGTAAATCTGCTCCCGTAAGGGTTCGGTGGTTCGAATCCATCAGCCTCCACCATTTTTACCATATGAAGTCTGTTGACATAAGACCCTAATACATGATATTATCTTACTGTTGATGAACAACACATTATGCGATCGTGGCGGAATTGGCAGACGCGCTAGATTCAGGTTCTAGTGGGGTAACACCCGTGGAGGTTCGACTCCTCTCGATCGCACCATACATACAGATCTCCGTTTACGAACACACCTTTATTGATTCTGCTAATAGACGATAAGGGTGTGTTTTTTCATGTTGTATTGATATCAGTAAGGGAACATTCATTAGGCCCGATCTCGCCTCTTTGGAGGGATGAGTGATCGGGCCTTATGGCATTAGCCTTATAGCATCACTTATAGCATCATTTGATATTCGCGGCATTATGAAATATCTGAAGATACTTGTTGGTGACGTTGTTCATAATAAGTCATAACCTTGTCGACATATCGCTGCGTCTCTTGCGGAAGCAGTTCATAACGCGAGCGAAGATCGGCGTCATCCTGAATTCCGAGCCGATCGATGCGGCCTGGACCGGCATTGTATGCGGCGAGTGCGGTGCGCACGTTCCCGCCATACTTATCGATCAGCATGGATAGATAGCGTACGCCGCCGTCGATATTTTCTTCAGGATTGAATGGATCGCGGACGCCCAGTTCTGCAGCGGTGCCGTCCATCAACTGCATCAAGCCTTTGGCACCGGCACGGGAGACAGCATAAGGGTTAAAGGAGGACTCCGCCTGGATGACGGCCATGACTAGGTTCGGATCGACGCCGTAACGCGCAGCCTTGGTCTGAACAAGCGGTGCAACGGCGGCTTCCTTCTCTCCCTTAACGACAGGGTATGTATTGACTTTGTTGGCTTGAATACCCATCAAACGCTGCCAATCGAATGCTGTTGACGAGCTTGCACGTTTTGCCGTATCCGCTGGAGATGATGACGCAAGTATGATATCCGACAACATTTGATGAAAATCCGTCGACGATGTTGTTCGCTTGTTGTCTGAACTATGCAGATCAAGCGGCCGCATCGCCGATAACTGCAACAATTGCTTCATATGCCTTGGATCAATATTCATGATCGATTTACTCTCCTCTATATGATCCCTTCTTATATAGCTTGACTTATCTTACCTTGTCTTAGGTTATTATAATATCACTTGTATTTGGAATAGTAATTGTGATTTAGGGTAATAGTGATTTCGCATTATCTTATATTGATTTCGGCATGCCGCCGTTGAAATATTAGAGATGGTTTTGCACGAATTCACGTTGAGCCGACAGGAAGCGTGGATTGAGCAGCGGGCAAGCATGGGCTCGTGCTGAGTCGACTGGAAGCGTGGATTCAGTAGCGGGCAGGCATGGGCTCGTGCTGAGACAACAGGAAGTGTTGACTTAGCCGTGGTGCAGGCATGGGCTCGTGCTGAGTCGGCAGGAAGTGTTGACTCAGCGGTGGTGCAAGCATGGGCCTGTGCTGAAACAACAGAAACCGTGGACTGAGCGGCGGGGACAGGCATGCGAGTGCGCCGAATGAGCGTGGATTCGCAATCGACTGAGAAGCGTCGGCTTCTATGCGGTTGTTCGTGCTGATCGATGCCCGGCTGTGGTAAAATGAAGGATATGACGGTTAAGGTGGTCGTAAGATGGATCTGGAACGAACGAAACACCGATTGGAACAAACCTTGGGCGTGTCTATCCGCGTAGAGACATTGCCTGTTTGGGATTCGCCATCCATCAGCTGGGAAGTGAACGGAACGATCTATTACAAACTGCAAAATTCCTCTGAGCAAGCTTCCGACGGGATCCTGGCATGGGCGGTGGATGCCCGGGAGATTTCGCCGAAGGAAAGGCGGCTCATCGAATTGCTGCTTGAAGCGGTGCTGCAAGATGGGACAACCCCGGCGATTCGTCCGGTCTCGGTGAATGATGAGGAGGGACGGGCCCGGGCAATCGGGGAATGGATCGCCGGCAAGCTGGAGGAAGGCGATCTGGCCAGTATGCTGCCGGATCTGGCTTTCCTGCGTTCCTTGCAATATGATTCCTCCCTCTGCTTGCTGCTGGATGTGGAATTCCGCGAGTCCAATCGCTTTACGTATAAGGAATTAAAGAAATTAATCGGTACCTACTTCGAATCGGACACTGTGCTGATCCCCCTCACTGAAGGGGAATGGATCATCTTGGCTTCCGGTGCTGTGCTGGAGTCCGTTCATGAGGACGGGGACAACGAGGAATCCATAGAGGAGCTTATGGAGTCGATCGCGCTGTCCATGCATGAGATGATCAACGAGTGGATCGGGGACTGCCGCATCTCGGCAGCCGGATTGATCCACGCGCCGACGAATCTGCTGCAAGCGATCCAGAACATGCGCGGCTCGATCCGTCTGGGGAGATTATTCCATCCAGAGGAGTCGGTCTACCTGCCGTGGAAGCTGCATCTCGAACGGTTGCTGTATACGATGGAGGAGCGGGAGAAGAAGCGGTTCCTGGAACAATTGATGAAAAATACGGACTCTTCCACCCTGGATGCGGAGATGTTAATGACGCTGAAGACCTTCTTCCAGCACAACTGCAACATCAGCGAGACGTCCAAGGCGTTGTACATCCACCGCAATACCTTGCTCTATCGGCTGGATAAGTTTAAGCAGGCAACGGGGATGGATGTCAGGAACTTCCACGATGCCGTGCTGATCCATATGGCCCTGCTATTGTATAAAGTAACGAAATGGGATTAGTTTTTTTGTAAGGATTGTGCATAGTCATATGGAACGGAAGTAGGGTAAGATAAAGTTAGCCTTAAGTACATTTGATTGGGGGAGAACCTAATGGCAGGATTATCGCTTAGACACATCTATAAGCGCTATCCAGGTGCGAAAGAGCCGTCTGTTAAAGACTTTACGCTGGAGATTAAGGATAAGGAATTCATCGTTCTGGTTGGTCCATCCGGCTGCGGTAAGTCCACCACGCTTCGGATGATCGCAGGACTGGAAGAGATCACGGAAGGTGAACTGTATATCGGCGACCGCCTCGTGAACGACGTGGCTCCGAAGGACCGCGACATCGCGATGGTGTTCCAGTCCTACGCTCTGTATCCGCACATGAACGTATATCAGAACATGGCATTCGGTCTGAAACTCCGCAAATTTAAGAAAGACGAGATCGATCGCCGCGTAAGAGAAGCTGCGAAGATCCTTGATATCGAGCATTTGCTGGACCGCAAGCCGAAGGCACTCTCCGGCGGTCAACGTCAACGTGTTGCTCTCGGACGTGCAATCGTGCGTGATCCGCAGGTGTTCCTGATGGACGAACCGCTGTCCAACTTGGACGCGAAGCTGCGCGGACACATGCGTGCTGAGATCAGCAAGCTGGCTAAGCGCTTGGAGACAACGGTTATCTACGTTACTCACGACCAAGTAGAAGCGATGACGATGGGTGACCGGATCGTAGTTATGAATAACGGGGTCATCCAGCAAGTTGATACGCCTGAACAGCTGTACAACTATCCGGATAACCTGTTCGTTGCAGGGTTCCTGGGATCTCCGACGATGAACTTCATCAACGGTCGTCTGGAAGAGTCCAATGGTGTCGTCTCCTTCAAAGCTACGGGCATGGATATTCAGCTGCCCGAAGGCCGTGCGAATGTTGTACGCGAGAAGGGCTATGTGGGCAAGGAAGTCATCCTTGGCGTACGTCCGGAAGACATCCATATGGAACCGATCTTCCTCGAAGCTTCTCCGAACAGCATCGTGAACACTTATGTCGATGTTGTGGAGAACTTGGGTCACGAGATCATCCTTTACCTGAGCGGTGTGGGTGAAGGTTCGTTCATAGCTCGCGTAGATGCACGCAACAATGTCACCGACGGCACGAACCTCAAGCTTGCGATCGACATGAACAAGATTCATCTGTTCGATCCAACAACGGAAAAAGCGATTCGCGAATAATGACATCGATTACCATAAGGTCGGCGAAAGCCGGCCTTTTAGCTTTATAGCGTGCCCAGCTAAACACGCATTCTCTAGCCGGTGCAAGTCCGGTCGCGGGAGGAACCAAGTCCCCGCGCAGCTAGGATAGCTGCGTATAGAGAGATCTGTGCGTAGAAGCGTATCGACGAAAGTACCTGTCAGAGACAGGGCGAGCAACATACCAGGCGGTAACATAAAGAACGTCGGAAAGCCGTATGAGGGAGAACCTCACGTACGGTTTGATGAGGAGGGGCTGGGCTCCGCCCAGCCTCTCACTCTAGGTTATATATATATACATTATATATACATAATCAAGATCTCATTGCGCTGTACATACAGTTCTCTATAAGATAAGTATTAACGGCCTAGAAAGGTCAAAAAGGGATATTTTTCGACTTTAGGTTGATTTTATCCCCGGTATTGAATTACGATGAGAACGATGGAAATTCGGGACATAAGGAGTTATCGAGAGATGGCCAAAAAGTTACGCGTACAAAAGCTCGTTAACCGTATGAATCTTGATGTGTTAGCTGGAGAGAACGGTCTGCACCGCATCATCCAGGTGGCAGACTTGCATCGTCCGGGGATGGAGATCGCGGGATATTTTGACTATTATCCGAGAGAACGCGTGCAGATCATGGGCAAGACGGAATTGACCTTCATCCAGACGCTGCCCAGCGAAGTCAGGCAGGAACGCATTGCTCGGATGCTTGCGGATGAGACGCCGTGCTTTATCATCTCGCGGGGGATGGAAGCGCCGGACGAACTGCTGCGCATGGCAGAAGAAGCGGCGATCCCCGTGCTGAGAAGCCCTCTGACGACGACGATCTTAGCTAGCCGTTTGACGAATTTCCTGGAAAACGAATTAGCACCGACAACGACGATTCACGGTGTACTGGTCGATGTATACGGCGTGGGCGTACTGATCACCGGCAACAGCGGCATCGGGAAGAGCGAGACGGCTTTGGAACTGGTCAAGCGCGGACATCGGCTGGTCGCTGACGATGCAGTGGAGATCCGGCAGACAGCGGATTTTCAGCTCTATGGCTCGGCACCGGACTTGATCAAGCATCTCTTGGAGATCCGCGGCATCGGCATCATCAATGTGATGACCTTATTCGGTGCGGGCGCTGTACGCAATGTGAAGAAGATATCGATTGTCATGGCGCTGGAGAACTGGCAGCAAGATAAGCAGTATGACCGGATCGGACTGGACGAGGAGAAGACCCAGATCATCGATACTGAAGTCCCGCTGCTTACGATTCCTGTTCGTCCTGGTCGAAACATCGCGGTCATCATCGAAGTAGCCGCTATGAACTATCGACTGAAGGCCATGGGGTACAATGCTGCACAGCAGTTTACTAATAAATTAACCGCTGCGATCAGTGACGAATTGGAGGATTCCGAATAGGAGGTTGTAGGCAGATGTTAGATCCGGTAGCATTTCATATAGGTCCCATACCGGTTCATTGGTATGGGATCATCTTGGGATTAGGAGCTGTGGTGGGCCTAATCATGGCGATCTGGGAAGGGAAGAGGTTTCTTATTCCTTCGGAATTTTTTATGGATCTGCTCTTGATCGGCGCTCCCTCTGCAATCCTCGGTGCACGAATCTACTATGTCGCTTTCAGATGGGAGGATTACCAGGATAACCTCTGGGATGTGTTCAAGATCTGGGAGGGCGGCATCGCCATTCATGGTGCGCTCATCGGGGCAGTGATCGCCGGTGTGATCTATACGAGATATAAAGGATATGATTTCTGGCGAATTGCGGATATCTGTGCCCCGTCACTGATCACAGGTCAGATGATCGGCCGCTGGGGCAACTTCGTTAACCAGGAAGCATACGGCGGTCCGGTATCGGAGGAGTTTCTGCGGAAGACGCTGCATTTACCGGATTTTATCGTGAATCAGATGAATGTCCAAGGAACCTATCACCATCCCACCTTCCTATATGAATCGGTATGGAACTTAGGCGTGCTCATCCTGCTTCTCGTGCTGCGCCGCCGCTCCTTCATGCGGGCTGGGGAGCTGTTCGCAACGTATCTGATCAGCTATTCGGTGGGACGTTTCTTCATCGAAGGTCTCCGAACCGACAGCCTGGCTTTCCATGGTCCGGCGTGGCTGGATTCGCTGTTGGATGTTCTGTGGTCGCCGATGCTGCTCGTATTCGAGCCCGGGTTTCTCGATCCAGCTTACGGCAATATACGCACGGCCCAATTCATAGGCGTACTGATCATCCTCGCTTGTGTCCTCTTCATCGCAGCCAGGAGACTGCTTGGCTATGCGAACATGAAGTATTCGGACCCGATCAAACCGCAGCTTAGATATCACAGAAGATAAAGGAGAGAGCTATGGCGCTTTATGATACGGTGTTGTTCGACTTAGACGGAACGATCATCGATACGAATGAGTTGATCATCGCATCGATTCAGCATGTATGGCAGCAAAAGTACGGCACCCTTCTGAATCGGGAGAAGATCATCCCCCAGATGGGGCTGCCGCTGGAACAGCAGTTCCAAACCTTCACCGGCCTTGATGAGGTTCAGGATCTGATCGCCGAATATCGGAAGTTCAATTATGCGGCTCATGACGACTTCGTGAGACCATTCCCCTACGTGAAGGAAGTGCTGACGACCCTGCGCGAGAACGGCATTCGAACGGGAGCGGTCACGACGAAGATGCGTGCGTCATCGCTTCGAAGTCTGGCTTTCTGCGGATTGGACGAGCTGTTGGAGGTTTTGGTGGCGGTGGACGATGTGGAGCATCCGAAGCCCCATCCTGAGCCGGTGCTGAAGGCAGTAGAGCAGCTTGCTGCAGATCCGTCCAGAACCTTGATGGTCGGCGACAGTCCCTTCGATCTGGTTGCAGCAAGGGAAGCGGGGGCGGCATCCGCAGCTGTCGCCTGGTCATTGAAGGGCGAAGATGTCCTGCGCGAATATGAACCGACCCATGTCATCTACAACATGCGGGAACTGCTTCCGCTGGTCGGGCTCGAGGATCTTGCAGGATAGACGGAAGGCAGGGAATGATCATGCGTAACGTCGAGAGATATCCCGTGGAAGGACCCAATTCCCTGTGGCAGATCTATCGAACGGTCAGCCCTTGGAAGGGAATTCGCAATTTTATCTTCATCCAGATTGCCCGTTACAGCCCTTCCTTGAAGTTGAAGAACTGGATCTATCGCCGCATCCTGGGGATGAAGGTGGGGAAGAATACAGCCTTCGGCTTAATGGCGATGGTGGATGTCTTCTTCCCGGAACGGATCACCGTGGGCGATAATACGATCATCGGTTACAATACAACGATTCTGGCCCATGAATACCTGACGAACGAGTATCGCTTAGGCGATGTGAAGATCGGTTCCCATGTGATGATCGGTGCGAATACGACGATCCTGCCGGGCGTGACGATCGGTGATTATGCCGTGGTCGGGGCGGGGTCCGTTGTACACAAGGATGTGGCGCCGCACAGTTTCGTTGCGGGCAATCCGCTGCGCGTGATCCGCGAGCAGGCGAAGACGAAAGATGAGGACGGGGCTTGGTCGTAGAGCCTCAGTCCTCATTCGATTGTGCATGAATGAACAATAGGCTGGCTAAGAAACGGTTTGGTCGTACATAGAGGGGTTGGAGGAGCGGGCGTAATGTCGGGTGAAATTTTATTTTTTTGGTTATTCACTTTACTTTGATGATATGTTACCATATTAGCAGACTAAAGCATTTGTTGATTTCGCTTTGTTTTGCATGTTATTTTGCATGTTATGAAGATGATTGATCATGATGATGAGTAATTGGTTGAATATGAACCTAGGAGAAGGTTAACAACTTCTTAGAATGGATATAGAGGTGAACTCCGTGCCTAAACCGAAAGTGTTCGAGAAGCCGTCCGGCGTCAAGGACTACCTGCCGAAGACAGTGGCCCGGCTGCGCCGCATCGAAATCCAGGTACTGGCTTGCATGGAACAGTGGGGATACCGGCAGATTATGACGCCGACGCTGGAATATTACGATACCGTTGGAGTGACAAGTTCGACTTCGGATAAGCGGCTGTTCAAGCTGCTCGATCATCGGGGCACCACGCTGGTGCTGCGTTCGGATATGACGGCGCCGATCGCCCGCGTGGTCTCCTCCCTGCTGAAAGATGAACCGCTGCCGATCCGCTTGGCTTACCATGCCAATGTGTTTCGTGCTTTTGAAGAAGAAGCGGGCCGGGATGCGGAATTCTTCCAGACGGGTGTAGAGCTGGTAGGGGATGCTTCGGCCGATGCAGATGCGGAGGTCATCGCTTTGGCGACGGCTGCGCTGCAGGCTGCCGGTATCAGCGAGTTTAAATTAGCTCTTGGGCATCAAGGATTGCTTAACGGCTTGTTGCGGGAATCCCTGGAAGGTCAGGAGGAGGCCCAAGATCAGCTGAAACAATGTTTGCTCGCCCGCGACTATGTCGGTTATCGATATTTCATCCGCAATATGGGCGTGCCTCCTGAGATTCAGAATAAGCTGGAAGCGATCTTGGAACTGCGCGGCGGCAAGGAAGTTTGCGAGAAAGTGGCGTCCTATACGCAAGATGAAGAGACGCGTGCAGCTGTGCATAATCTCTGCGAGATCTGGGAGGCCTTGGAAGCATACGGGGTAAGCGATCGGATGTTAATCGATCTGACGATGATCGGTCATTTCTCCTATTATACTGGGATGGTCTTTGAAGCTTATTCGGCGCAGTCCGGCTTCCCCGTGGCCAGCGGCGGCAGATACGATAATCTGCTGCAGCGGTTTGAGCGTCCGGCACCGGCGACGGGATTTGCCCTGAAGACGACGCGCATCCTGGAGATCCTCGGGCCGAGCGTCAAAGAGGATGAGAAGCGGGTGCTGCTCGTCTATGATGCGGCTCATCGCCGCGAGGCTTATGCTCGGGCATCCGAGCTGCGCAGCCGGCAGGGGTATGTGGTGGAGACGTATCGCGCAGATGCCCGGGAGACACCGGAGATCGAACATACGGCTGACGGCAAGGCAAGCTGGAGCGGACGGGTTTATGATGAGATCGTCTTGATGACGGACGCAGCGAGAGGAGGGATGGGAAGATGAGCGATCGGTTGAAAGTGGCGATGCCGAAGGGACGCATCTATAAGCAGGCTTCGAAGCTGTTCCGCGAGGCAGGATTGCCGATCCCGGAGGAATTTGATGATTCGCGCAAACTTATCATCGAGATTCCGGAGGCGGGTATGGAGTTCATCATGGCGAAGCCCGTGGACGTCCCGACCTATGTGGAGTACGGCGCGGCGGATGTCGGCGTGGTCGGCAAGGATGTCCTCATGGAGGAGAGACGCGATGTCTATGAACTCTTGGATCTCGGCATTGCCCGCTGCCGCATGTCGGTGATCGGACTGCCGGACCGCGAGTCTGGACATACGATCAAGGTGGCAACCAAGTACCCGAACGTCGCTTCCCAATTCTTCCGGGAGAACGGACAGCAGGTGGAAGTCATCAAATTGAACGGTTCCATCGAACTTGCGCCCTTGATCGGGCTCGCCGATCAAATCGTCGACATGGTCGAGACAGGGCAGACAATTCGTGAGAACGGACTGATCGAACTGCAGACGATCTTCCATATCACAAGCAGGCTGATCGCCAACCGCGTCAGCTTCCGCATGAAGAGCGAAGCAATCGAGGATTTGTGCAGGAGACTGCAGAGCGTCATCCCGCAGGCGCCTTAAGCGGCGAAGCGCCAGGTCCAGTCTGCTTGACTGACGGGTGACAGCAGTGCGTACAGGGTGAGTACAGGATAAGTCAGGGTATGGGCAGAGTGAATAGAGAATAATCGGATGCCACGAATTGTAAAGTGAAGGGGTGGAGTTTATGCCGATGCGCATAATCCCAGCGGATGAATTCCAAATTGAACGAAGCGTCGAATACGGGATGCCGGATCAGAACGAAACGGTGAGACGGATTATCGGAGATGTGGCGGCTAATGGTGATGAGGCGCTGCTGCGGTATACGGCGGAGCATGATAAGATGACCCTGACGGCGGCAGAGCTGCGTGTGACCGAGGAAGAACTGCAGGAGGCTTACCGCTCGGTTGACGAGTCCGTCCTGCAGGCCATTCGCCTGGCTGCAGCGAATATCCGAGCCTACCATGAGAAACAGAAGCGCAACTCGTGGATGGATCTGCAGGAGGACGGAACGATCCTCGGACAGATCGTCCGCCCGTTGAAACGGGTCGGTTTGTATGTGCCGGGAGGAACAGCGGCGTATCCATCATCGGTGCTCATGAACGCCATTCCGGCGCAGGTCGCCGGCGTGAAGGAGATCGTCATCGTGACGCCGCCGGCAACGGCTGGAGCGGCAGGGATCAATCCGTATATCCTGGTCGCGGCAGCAGAAGCCGGCGTGACGGAGATCTACCGCGTCGGCGGAGCGCAGGCGATCGCAGCCCTCGCCTACGGGACGGAGACGATCCGCGCCGTCGATAAGATCTGCGGCCCGGGCAACATCTACGTCGCGCTGGCGAAGCGCTATGTATACGGACAGGTCGATATCGACAGCATCGCAGGACCAACGGATATCGTCGTGCTGGCGGATAAGACAGCGGACCCGCAGTACATAGCGGCGGACCTGCTGTCGCAGGCGGAGCACGATGTGCTGTCTTCGGCGATTCTGGTGACGGATTCCGCCGACCTTGCGGAAGCTGTGTCGCAGGAGATCGACAGGCAGCTGGCAGAGCTGCCGCGCCGCAAGATCGCTGCCGAGGCGATTGCGAAGAGTGCGATACTGCTGGTGAAGAGCTTGGCGGAAGGCGTAGAGACAGTGAACCGCATCGCGCCGGAGCACTTGGAAGTGATGGTGCAGGACCCGATCAGCCTGCTGCCTCTGCTCGAAAATGCGGGCGCGATCTTCCTCGGTTCGTACAGCACGGAACCGGTTGGAGACTACTTCGCTGGACCGAACCATGTGCTGCCGACCAATGGCACGGCGAGATTCTCATCACCGCTGAACGTGGATGATTTCTTGAAGAAACAAAGCATCATTCAATACAGTAAGACCGCGCTGCTGCGCGATGCGGAGCACATCATGACCTTGGCGAGATGCGAAGGGTTCGAGGGACACGCGCGGGCAGTGGAGATTCGAGTGAAGAAGGAAGGGGAGCAGAAGACATGACACAGCAGCTTGATCGGCAGGCGTCGATTAAACGGACGACGAGTGAGACGGATATTGAACTGACCTTCAATCTGGATGGAAGCGGCGTATGCGAGTTAGAGACGGACGTTCCGTTCTTGAACCATATGCTGGATCTATTCACGAAGCACGGGCAGTTTGACCTGAAGGTGGATGCGCGCGGCGATGTGGAGATCGATGATCACCACACTGTTGAAGATATCGGCATCTGTCTTGGACAAACGCTGCGGGAGGCACTTGGAGATAAGAGGGGCATCAAGCGCTATGCCAGCGTGTTCGTTCCGATGGATGAGGCGCTGGCGCAGGTCGTCATCGATGTCAGCAACCGGCCGCATCTGGAATACCGGGCGGAATATCCCAGTGCAACGGTGGGCAGCTTCAGCGTGGAACTGGTGAAGGAATTCCTCTGGAAATTCGCCCTTGAAGCCCGTATCACCCTGCATGTCATTGTGCACTACGGCGAGAATACGCACCATATGATCGAGGCGGTCTTCAAAGCGCTCGGCCGGGCTTTGGATGAGGCGACGCAGATCGATCCGCGGGTTAAAGGCGTGCCGTCGACGAAGGGCTTGCTCTAGGATGAAACTTACAAGACGAGATGCAAGAAATGAACGATAAAGAGATGCAAGAAATGAACGATAAATGATGGGATAACATGAGCGAGGACAAGAACGATGAGATTCAGACCATGTATCGATCTTCATGAAGGAAAGGTCAAACAGATTGTCGGCGAGACCTTGCAGCCGGATGCCGGCAAGGTGATAGAGAACTACGTATCCGAGCGTTCTCCGGCTTACTATGCGGAGATGTACCGCACCGACGGCCTGACCGGCGGGCATATCATCATGCTGGGCAAGGGGAATGAGCGGGCTGCCGAAGAGGCCCTGCGCGCTTATCCCGGCGGCATGCAGATCGGCGGCGGCATCCATGCGGACAATGCTCAGCACTATCTGGATATGGGCGCATCCCATGTGATCGTCACCTCTTATATCTTCCGAGACGGCAAGCTGAACTGGCGCAACCTTGAGAAGATCGTCGCGAAGATCGGCAAAGAGCGCTTGGTCATCGACCTCAGCTGCAAGGAACGGGACGGCAAGTATGTGGTGGTCACGAATCAGTGGCAGACTTACAGTGATTTTGAAGTGAATGCAGCTAACATCAGAGAGCTGGAAGCCTATTGCGATGAGTTTCTGATCCATGCTGTAGATGTGGAAGGCAAACGCGGGGGAATCGAGGAGAAACTTGCTGTGCAGCTGGCGGAATGGACGACGATTCCGACGACTTATGCAGGCGGCGCCAGGTCGCTTGAAGACCTCGCACGATTCCGCGAGATCACGGGCGGCAGGCTGGACATCACCATCGGCAGTGCGCTCGATATCTTCGGCGGTCAACTCTCTTATAGGGAAGTAGTCGAGTTTTGTCGAGCAGATCGCGCGGGTCATGGATTCGGCTGAAAGCAAGCGGCGGGCGGCGGGAGCTAAGCTGGGTGAAGGTGATCTAGAACCCAAAGGAGGAAATTATATGGCAGCAAAACGCATCATACCGTGTCTTGATGTGAAAGACGGCCGGGTGGTTAAGGGTGTGAATTTTGAACATCTGCGCGACGCCGGAGATCCGGTGGAACTGGCCGCACTGTATGATCAGGAAGGGGCGGATGAACTCGTCCTGCTCGATATCTCGGCTACCGTGGAAGGCCGTGCGACGATGATCGAAGTGGTACGGCAAACAGCTGCAGTGATCAAGATCCCCTTCACGGTAGGCGGCGGGATCTCCAAGGCGGAAGATATCGAAAGACTGCTGAGCGCAGGTGCGGATAAGATCGGCGTGAATACCGCCGCCGTGAAGAATCCCCAGCTGATCTCGGAAGGTGCGCGCTTGTTCGGTTCCCAGCGCATCGTTGCAGCGATCGATGCGCGATACAACCCGGAGATGCAGGATTGGGAAGTTTACACCCACGGAGGGAAGACCGCCAGCGGCATGAAGGTGTTGGACTGGGCGAAGAAGGTGGAAGAACTCGGAGCGGGGGAGATCCTGTTGACGAGCATGGATGCCGACGGAACGAAGGACGGCTTCGATCTAGCGTTGACCCGGGCGGTAAGCGAGTATGTATCGATTCCCGTCATCGCTTCAGGCGGCGCGGGTTCCATCGAAGACTTCTATAAGGTGTTCACCGAAGGCAAGGCGGCCGCGGGCTTAGCGGCTTCGATCTTCCATTATCAAGAGGTAAGGATTCCTGAATTGAAGCAGGCACTGCGGGCTAAAGGAGTGGATGTGCGGTGACAGCCGTGGACATCGAGGCATTGCGTTGGAATGAACAGGGGCTGATCCCGGCGATCGTCCAGGATGCCGTGAGCAAAGAGGTTCTGACCCTTGCCTATATGAACCGTGAATCGCTGCAGCGTTCGCTGGAGGAAGGCGAAACCTGGTTCTGGAGCCGTTCGCGCGGCGAATTATGGCACAAAGGAGCGACTTCCGGCAATAAGCAGCTCATCCGCGAGATCCGCTATGACTGCGATGCCGATGCCTTGCTCGTGCTGGTCGAACCGCAGGGACCGGCTTGCCATACGGGCAAGTACAGCTGCTTCCAGCATCGTCTGGACGGCGAAGCAGTGCAAGAAGGGAAAGCGGACCGGTTCGCGATCTTGAATCAGCTGGAAGCCGTTATCGCCAGCCGGGAAGCAGAACGACCGGAGGGCGCCTATACGACTTACCTGTTCGATAAAGGCGTCGATAAGATCTTGAAGAAAGTAGGAGAGGAAGCAGGAGAAGTGATCATCGCCGCGAAGAACCGCGACCACGATGAATTGAGCTGGGAGGCGAGCGATCTCCTCTTCCATCTGCTTGTGTTGTTTAGAGAGCAGAAGCTGCCCATTGATCGTGTGCTGGCTGAACTGGAAGGGCGCCACATCAAGCCGAAGGAGCAGCAGACGCAAGAATAATCGTTACAGTGAGATTGCCCGGGGTTCTTAGAACTTCGGGCGATATTTGCATACGCGGGCTTATGGACGAATATGTGCTGCAAACTTGGGATGGATACGATGAACATTACAAGAGAAAGGAAGAATACGGATGTGGATCGATTATCATACACACCACGCCCGCTGCGGTCATGCTGCAGGGGAACTTGAAGAATACGTTTTGCGAGGGATCGAACTCGGCCTGAAACAGCTGGGGTTGTCCGATCATATGCCCTTGATCCATGTTGATCCGGCCAAATACTATGAGGGCATGGCGATGCCGTTGGAGGAATTCCCGCGGTATGTGGAAGAATGCTTGGAGCTGAAGGAGAAGTATCGGGATCGGATCGATATTCGCGTCGGCGTGGAGGCGGATTATATCGAAGGGTATGAGGAGGACATCGCCAAGCTGCTTGAACCGTATCCCTGGGATTATGTGATCGGATCTGTGCATTTTCTAGGGGAGTGGGATGTGACCGATTTCCGGCAGCTGCATAACTGGGAAGGCAAGGATGTCGACGAAGTATATGCGCAGTACTACGACGCGGTGCAGAAGGCCGCGCGCACCGGGCTGTACGACTATATCGGGCATATCGATGTGATCAAGCGGTTCGGGCAGAAGCCGACTAAGGATGTCTATGATCTGGAGAAGCAGACGCTGGATGCGGTGAAGGAAGCGGGACTGGCGATCGAACTCAACGCTTCCGGTCTGCGCATGCCGGCCGCGGAGATGTTCCCGAGCAGGAGGATGTTGGAATACTGTCTGGCTGAGGGCATTCCCCTTACCGTGGGTTCCGATGCCCATGATCCGACAAAATTAGCGCAGTATCTGGATCAAGCTTATGCCTTGTTGAAAGATCTCGGATTTACGGAGTTGGCAACATTCGACAGACGCCGCCGCATCATGGTCCCCATTGAATAGAAAGTTTTGAAACAAGCTGCTTAGAAGGGTATAATGTAATGGGTTAGCTATATTTATTCGATACAAGCAGTATTTTTATATAATGTTTGGGAGGGCCTTATTGTATCATGGTGGACTGCGAATCAACCAAAATCTTCTCAGGAACGTCGAATCCTAAGCTGGCGGAGAGAATCTCCAGGGTACTGGGTATTCCGCTGGGCAGGATCAACATCTCTCGTTTCAAAAGCGGTGAAGTGTATTGCCACTATGAGGAATCGATCCGCAACTGCGACGTGTTCCTAGTACAGTCATTCTCACACCCGATCAACGAGAACTTTGTCGAATTGCTCGTGATGATCGATGCAGCTAAACGCGCTTCAGCGCGCACGGTTAACGTCATCGTCCCTTACTACGGATATGCCCGGCAGGAGCGCAAATCGAAGCCTCGTGAACCGATCTCGGCGAAGATGGTGGCGGATGTGCTGACGACGGCAGGAGCCCGGCGGGTGATTACCGTGGATCTGCATGCTCCGGCGATTCAAGGGTTCTTCAACATTCCTGTGGATCATCTGACCGCATTGGATATGATCGTCGACTATCTGAAGCAGCAGAATATCCAGAATCCGGTTGTTGTATCCCCGGATGCGGGGCGCGCATCAACGGCAGAGAGATTGGCGAGTTATATGAATGCTCCGTTCGCCATCATGATCAAGAAACGACCGGCCCACAATGAGTCTGTGATCACGCACCTCATCGGGGATGTCGAGGGACAGACGCCGATCATCATCGAAGACCTCATCGACACCGGCAGCACCATAGTCAATGTTGTCGAAGGGTTGAAAGAACGGGGCGCGAACGATGCCTATGTATGTGCAACTCACGGTCTGTTCTCTGAGAACGCGATTCAGAAACTGGACCGTCCGGATGTGAAGGAGATCATCGTGACGGATACGATTGCACAGCCGGAGAACTTATCTCCCAAGTTCAAGATCTTATCACTGGACCATCTGCTGGCTGATGCCATCCGGATCATCGTACAAGGCGGTTCGATAAGCACCTTGTTCAAATCGGGAGGCGTATAATCATAGCAAGATATGACGGTGAAGGTCGATCGCCGCTGCGAATGACAGGAGGTGCAGGAAACGGTGAAGAACAAAGAGATGCCCACCGTGCATGCCGCTCATAACATCATACCGCTGCACTTAAATGCCGAATTCTACTTCCAACGCGGAATGCAGTCACTGGACCGGTACCACTATGAGAAGGCGCTTCGATACTTTCGCCGTGCTGTGGAGAGCGAACCGGATAATGCCGTTCATCATATCAATCTGGCAGGTGTATTGTCTGAGACGGGGGATTTTGCCGCCTCGAATCAGATCCTGCAGTATGTCTTGGAGTCGCTCGATCCGAATCTAACGGAATGCCACTTCTATATGGCGAACAATTATCTGAATATGGATCTCCTCGAAGAATCCGAGCGCAGCCTGCTGCTCTATCTGGAGTTGGACGAGCAGGGGCTGTACTTGGATGAAGCAGAGGAGATGCTGGAGCTCTTGTCCTTTGAATTGGGGCGCCCGATCAAGGTGAAGACCATCCGCAGCCGTGCTGCGCTGTTCGAGCATGAGCAGGCCCGTCAGCTGCTGGAAGAAGGGCGTTTCAATGAAGCCGTGGCCAAGCTGGAGAGCTTGGTGGACCGCTTCCCAGACTTCCTCGCAGCCTACAACAACCTCGCTCTGGCTTACTATTACAGAGGTCAGCTTGATCTTGCACTCGCGACGGTGGAGAAGGTGCTGGAGGAGGAAGCGGAGAACCTCCATGCCCTGTGCAACCTTGCGATCCTGAAACTGCAGCTGGGTCAGATCTTGGAAGTACAAGCTCTTCTGAACATGCTGCGCAAGCTGTATCCGCTGAATCCGGAACACAGCTTCAAGCTGGCGACCACGATGGGGATCTTAGGCGAGCATGAACATGCCTATCGGCTTTTTCGAATGCTGCTGAAGATGGTGCATACGGAATACGACCCGAGTCTCTATCACTACACAGCGGTAGCAGCTGTGCACACCAACAGACTGAGTGAAGCACGTTCCTTGTGGAAGCAAGTGAAGAAGCTGGATCCTGGAGAGCATGTGGCTGATTACTATCTGCAGCGGCTTGATGAGTATGAAGAAGGCGCTTGTGATCTCCAAACCTTCAGTTACAGCTACCACCTGCCCTTCGAAGAACAGTTCAAGTGGATCGAGACGGCGGACGAATCGCTTTCGGAGCAGTTGCGCCATGATCCGATCGTGCGCTCGTCTTTTTTCTGGGTACTGCGTTACGGCGATCATGATATGAAGCTGCAAGTCATTCAGGCCCTCGGTATGATCGGAGACCAAGAAGTGGAACCAGCGCTTCGCGAATTCATCCAACGTCCCGATGAGGCGGAAGATCTCAAACTAGCGGCGCTTCACGTGCTCCAGTCACTGAGATCCGAGGAGGTGCGCCAAGACGGAACAGCGGCGCATGAAGTTTTGAACTTGCACGGTACAACGCTGCCTGTATGGGAACAGTCTTGGCAGGATGTCCTTGAGATCGCGCTGCAGCAGATGGAGCATCGCTATGATCTCATCGAACGTTATGATATGCAGACGTTGTGGACGGATTTTCTCAGCCGGACGTATCCGGGAACCCCGCAGATTCGCCGTCCGGAAGGATGGTCAGCGGCGCTTGAATATTTGATCGCGAAGATGCACCGAAGACAAGTCACCTATATGGAAGTAGCCGCGAGATACGGCATCTCCGAGTCGACGGTGCGCAGGAATGCGGCGCGAATCGATGAGGCCTGCGGCCTGCGGGAGAAGATGGAAGGAATCTTTCCCCATTATGGCGGCAAATTATAGATGTTCTATGCCATGTACGATGAGCGGCTTGGATCATAGGATCTAAGCGGCTCATCCTCACATATATTGATAGAAGCAGGAGGTAGATCATGGTGTACAAAACAGTCGTAATCGGCACGGGTCCTGCAGGACTTACAGCGGCTATCTATCTGGCACGCGCGAATCTGGAACCCCTCGTCATCGAAGGTCCGCAGCCGGGCGGGCAGCTCACGACAACGACGGATGTGGAGAACTTCCCAGGATTCCCGGAGGGTATCCTGGGGCCGGATCTCATGGACAATATGCGCAAGCAGGCAGAGCGCTTCGGTGCGAAGTTCCAGCGGGGATGGGTAACGAAGATCGATGCCTCCCGCCGGCCGTTCAAGTTGACGGTGGACGGCATGGGAGAACTGGAAGCGGAGACCATCATCATCTCCACGGGAGCGACGGCGAAGCTGCTTGAGATCCCGGAGGAGAAGGAGAATATCGGCCGCGGGGTCAGCACATGTGCCACCTGCGACGGGTTCTTCTTCCGCGGCAAGAAGCTCATCGTTGTCGGCGGCGGAGATTCGGCGATGGAAGAGGCGAATTTCTTGACGAAGTTTGCAACGGAAGTGCGCATCGTGCATCGCCGCAATGAACTGCGGGCATCGAAGATCATGCAGGACAGAGCGCGCGCTAACGAGAAGATCACGTGGAGCCTGAACCGCACGCCGGTAGCCGTCGTTTCCGATGAGCATGGCGTAACAGGGCTGAAGGTTAGGAACAATGAGACCGGAGAGATCGAGCTTCTGGAAACCGACGGCATCTTCGTGGCCATCGGTCACAAGCCGAACACCGATTTCCTGCAAGGCGTTGTTGATCTCGATGAGCAGGGCTATGTCATCGTGAAGCCGGGGACAACGGAGACGAGTGTTCCGGGGATCTTCGCTTGCGGTGATGTGCAGGATAAGAAATACCGCCAAGCGATTACCGCTGCAGGAAGCGGCTGTATGGCGGCACTCGATTGCGAGCGCTTCTTGGAGGGAAGTGCTGCACAGGATTGGAGTCAAACATTAGGGTAACAGGCAAATCAATCTGACCGCCGGAAGATTTTCGGGCGGTCAGATTTTATTCGTATGAGGGATTGGCGAGGAAACGGAGAAGATGGCATTGCTCTTAAAGGTAAAGCAGGATGGAAAAATAGTGGGCGACGGAGCCGGCAATGACGAAGAGATGCCAGACGAAGTGATGGAACTGGAATCCGCGCCACACATAGAAGATCGCTCCCACGGAGTAGAGGATCCCGCCGATGACCAGGAGCGTGATGCCCTCGGAGGGAATAGCGGCGGTGAGCGGCTTCCAGGCCATCACGATCAGCCATCCCATCAAGATATAGAGCAGTGTGGACAGATAGAGGAACTTTTTCACATAGAAGATCTTGAATACGATCCCGAATAGGGTTAGTCCCCATACGATGCCGAACAGCGTCCAGCCGATCGGGCTGCGCAGCGCCGTCAATAGAAAGGGCGTGTAAGTGCCGGCGATGAAGATATAGATCGAGGAATGATCGAAGATATCGAAGATGTGCTTCGCTCTTCCTTCGGGGAAGCTGTGCACCAAGGTGGAACTGAGATACAGAAGGACCATCGCCGCGCCGTAGATGGAGAAACTCACGACGTGCCATACCGTGCCTTCAAGTGCAGCTGTGACGATGAGGACGGGCAGGCCGGCGATGCTTAAGGCGGAGCCGATACCGTGGCTGATCGCGTGCGAGATCTCTTCTTTCAGTGTGTAAACATGAGTATTGGCCATGCTGCCAACACCTTCTTTCCTTATAGAATATTGCAAAACTAATTCTACCAAGCATATGTCTTTATTATACACGTTATATCCGTTGAACGGGGCAATTTCTTGACCTTATATTGCCCTTGAATTATATTGGGTATGATAAACGGAAGTATACATATCGTTCGGGGTGATCAGTGAATGACAGATCAGATTTATACAGGTGTCGATGTAGGCGGCACGTCGATTAAACTCGGCATCTGTGACCGGCAGGGAAACCTGCTGCACACCTTTGAAGGGCCGACGGGAACCGACGGCGGTCCACAAGTCGTCCTGCAGAACATCGTCACCTATGTTAGACAGCTTGTCGATCAGTCCGCCTATAGTTGGGAGCAAGTGGCGGGCATCGGCATAGGCTTCCCCGGGTTCATGGATATGAAGAACGGAATCGTCAAATTTGCTCCTAACCTGCGTTGGGAGAATGTACCGGTGAAGGATGTGCTGGAGCAGGAACTGCGGAAGCCGGTTAAGATCAACAACGATGCCAATATCGCAGCTCTAGGCGAAGCATGGGCCGGTGCAGGCAAAGGCGTTGATGACCTGGTCATGTTGACCCTGGGTACGGGGGTAGGAGGCGGTATCATCACCGGCGGCAAGATCCAAGAAGGACATAACGGCATGGCGGGAGAACTCGGCCATATCCAGATCGTGCCGGATCTCGAAGCGATCAAGTGCGGCTGCGGCCAGAAAGGCTGCGTGGAGACGGTATCCTCGGCCACCGGAATCGTGAAGATGGCGCTTGATGCTCTGGAGCGCGGCGAGAAGACCATGCTGAGCATGCACGAAGACATCACGGCTAAGGCGGTTCTGGACGCTGCCCGCGAAGGGGATGAGGTGGCGAGAAGGATCGTGAACCGGGCGGGTTATTATCTAGGCCGTACGATGAGCATCCTTGCATTGGTGCTGAATCCGAAGCGGTTCATCATCGGCGGGGGCGTGTCCAAAGCAGGGGATATCCTCTTCGATCCGATCCGCGAAGCGTTCGCCCAGTATACACCGCCAAGTTCTCAAGAAGGAGTGGATATCGTTCCTGCTGAGCTGGGGAACAATGCCGGCGTTGTCGGTGCCGCAGGATTGCATATAAGAGGATGAGCCCGGGCGGGAACGTTCTGATATAATGATAGTAGGAAATTTAGCCCGTGATGTCAGTTATTCATACTAAGGAGGTTCCTTTCATGACGCAAAGCCAGAGCATGGCTAATCTCGTCATCATCACAGGTATGTCTGGAGCCGGCAAGACGATCGCGGTCCAATGTTTGGAAGATCTAGGGTATTTTTGCGTCGATAATCTTCCTCCTGTGCTGATCCCCAAGTTCGCTGAGCTCATCGAACAATCCCGCGGAAGTATCGAGAAGGTCGCGCTCGTCATCGACCTGAGGGGAAGGGAATTCTTCCGGGCTTTGAACGATGCGCTGGATGCACTTCAGGACAACCCCACGATTCATTATGAGATCCTGTTCTTGGATGCTACGGATTCTGTACTAGTTCAACGATATAAGGAGAGCCGCCGCCGTCACCCGCTGGCCAAGGGCGGGCTTCCTTTGGAGGGCATCCAGCAGGAACGGGTCTTGCTGGAAGAACTCAAGGGTATGGCGACGCAAGTCATCGACACGAGCAATATCAAGCCAGCACAGCTGAAAGCAGTGCTGACCTCTCGTTTCAGCCAGATCGAACGGAACAAGATCCATGTGAATATTATATCTTTTGGATTTAAGTATGGGATCCCGATCGATGCAGACCTAATCTTCGATGTGCGCTTCCTGCCGAATCCTCACTATATCGACCACTTGCGGCCCAAGACCGGGTTGGATCAAGAAGTCTATGATTATGTGATGAAATGGAATGAGACCCAAGCATTCTTGAATAAACTCTTGGATCTCTTGCAATTCCTGCTGCCTCAATATAAGAAGGAAGGCAAAAGCCAACTGGTGATCGGAATCGGTTGTACGGGAGGAAAACACAGATCCGTTGCGATCGCTGAATATCTCGGCAAGATGATCAGCAGCGGTGAGAATGAAGCGGCGCAAGTGTCACATCGGGATGCTGCGCGTGATCATCGTTAAGAGGTGAATAACCATGGGAATAGAAGATCACCGGCCTGCCCGCCGGGCGCGGGCAGCCGTGATCGGCGGAGGTACCGGGCTCTCGGTGATGCTGCGCGGCCTTAAGACGCTGCCTTTAGATCTAACGGCGATCGTCACGGTGGCGGATGACGGCGGGAGTTCGGGCGTGCTGCGTTCGGAGATGCATATCCCGCCGCCGGGAGATATCCGCAATGTGCTCCTGGCTTTGGCAGATGTTGAACCAATGTTGTCCAAGGTGCTGCAGCATCGGTTTCAGTCGGGCTCGAGCTTGGCCGGACACAGCCTGGGTAATCTGCTCCTCGCCGCGATGAAGGAGATTACGGGAGATTTTGTCCTAGGCATTAAGGAACTCAGCAAGGTGCTGGCCGTCCGGGGGCGTGTGCTGCCAGCCAGTGCTCAGCCGATCGTATTGATCGGAGAGTATGAGGATGGCAGCGAGGTGCGCGGCGAATCCCAGATCCCGAAGTCCGGGAAGAAGATCAAACGGGTGCGCCTCGATCCTCCTGACGCGGTGCCGCTGGAAGAAGCGGTGGAAGCCATCGAAGAAGCGGATGCGATCATCATCGGCCCGGGAAGTCTCTACACGAGTATCATCCCGAACTTGATCGTCCCCGGTATCGGAACTGCCGTCGTTCGTTCAGAGGCCGTGAAGATCTTCGTATGCAATGTCATGACGCAGCCCGGCGAGACGGATCGTTACAGCGTCAGCGATCATGTACAGGCCCTCGTGCAGCATGTTCCAGGGCTGGCGTTAGATTACATCGTCGTGAACAAGGGACAGATCTCACAGGAAGTCTTGGATCGATATGCGGAGAAAGGCTCTGTTCCCGTTCAGATCGATATGGACGAACTCAGTCGTACCGGTGCGAGGATCATCGCCGATCATTTGGTTCAGGTTGACACGTACTTACGCCATGATACAGAGAAGCTAAGCAAACAATTATTACGGATCATCCATTCCTGGATATCGGGGAAGAGGTGAGCGGGAATGACGTCATTCGCAGCGCAGACGAAGAAGGAGCTGACGCTGATCGAGACGGAATCAGCTTGCTGTGAGCGAGCTGAACTGGCAGCCTTGATCCGCATGATCGGAACGGTGCAGTTGACCGACAAGCGCATCCTTCTGGATATCTCTACGGAGAATGCGGCGATTGCCAGAAGGATCTTCACGCTGGTGAAGAAAACCTTCGGCGTCCAATCCGAACTGCTTGTCCGCAAGAAGATGCGGCTGAAGAAAAACAACGTTTACATCGTGCGCGTACCGCGCAAAGTTCAGGAGATCTTGGCAGATTTGAAGATCGTATCGGAAGGGTTCGTCTTTCAATCGGGGATCGATGAAAGCCTCATCAGCAAGGAATGCGATCGGCGGGCTTACCTGCGCGGCGCTTTCTTAGCAGGAGGTTCGGTGAACAACCCTGAGGGCTCTTCCTATCATCTAGAGATCGCTACGATGTATGAGGATCACTGTTACGCCTTGTGCGAGCTTGCAAATCGCTACAGGCTGAATGCTCGTTGTATCGAGCGGAAGAAAGGTTACGTTCTCTATCTGAAGGAAGGCGAGAAGATCATTGATTTTCTCAGCGTGATCGGTGCCCATCAAGCGCTTCTGAAGTTTGAAGATGTGCGGATCATGCGCGATATGCGCAATTCGGTGAACCGCATCGTGAATTGTGAAACGGCGAATCTGAATAAGACGATCGGTGCTGCGATGCGGCAGATTGAGAACATCAAGTTGATAGATCAAGAGATCGGTCTGGAGAACCTGCCGGAGAAACTAAGAGAAGTTGCGATGGTTCGGCTGCAGCATCCGGATCTCAACCTGAAGGAAGTCGGAGAGCTGCTCAAAGGGAACGTCAGCAAGTCCGGCGTCAATCACCGCCTGCGCAAGATCGATGAACTTGCTAATAAGGTGCGCAATGGACTAAAATAAGTAACGAAAACGTATATATTCTACGATAACTCATGTTTGGTTCTAGTGCTAACACGGGAATAATGCTATAATATGCTAGTAGCCTGCGGTTAGCTGGGGAGTGATCCCTAACCTTGTCACATCAGTTATTGGAGTTTTAGATACAGGAATTAGTCTTTATTATGATTACCATTATCTTGGTCTAGGGGGAAAGGTTGATATGGCTAAATGCCCTGTCGTAGTCAGATTGAAAACGGGACTCCATGCTCGACCAGCTGCATTGTTCGTACAAGAAGCGAATAAGTTCTCTTCAGAAATATACGTCGAAAAAGACGAGAAAAAAGTCAATGCCAAGAGCATCATGGGGATCATGAGTCTGGCGATCAGTTCCGGTACGGAAGTGAACATCATCGCCGAGGGAGCTGACGCAGAACAAGCGGTAAGTGCGCTGGTTGCTCTTGTCAGCAAAGAAGAGATTGAGAACCCATAAGTTTCCTCGTTCGGCGGAGAGAGGATCGGAATATCCTTTACAAGTTGTTAAAGCGTCATCTCATGCAATATGGATGACGTCTTTTGCACATACAAAAAGCTGCGACGAATGCCTCGTCACAGCTTATTCTTATTGCTTCGCTTTTATCCAGCTTCTGCTTATACCCTCTCGATGACACGGTCGACGATTCCATACTCCATAGCCTCATATGCGGTCATGAAGTAATCGCGATCCGTATCCTTCTCTATGCGTTCCAGCGGCTGTCCTGTGCGTTCGGCCAGGATCTTGTTCAAGTGATCGCGCATCTTCAAGATGCGTCTCGCCCGAATCTCGATATCGCTTGCCTGCCCTTCTGCACCGCCGAGAGGTTGATGGATCATAACTTCGCTGTTCGGCAGAGCAAAACGCTTGCCCTTCGCACCTGCTGCCAGCAGGAAAGCTCCCATCGATGCTGCCATCCCTACGCAGATCGTGGATACATCCGGCTTGATATATTGCATCGTGTCATAGATAGCCATCCCGGCTGTGATCGATCCGCCTGGGCTGTTGATATACAAGCTGATATCCTTGTCAGGATCCTCAGCGGCTAAGAACAGCATCTGGGCGATGATCGAGTTCGCCACGGCGTCGGTAACCGGCGAGCCCAGGAAGATGATCCGGTCCTTGAGCAGCCGAGAGTAGATATCATAGGCTCTTTCGCCGCGGTTGGTCTGTTCTACTACCATAGGAATGAACCCACTCATAGACAGTTCCTCCTTCTCTTTATAAAGATTATAGATAGTCGTGTTGATCATAAGCTTACGGGATCCTGAGATCGGATCCAGATCGATCTTCTGTCGATCATCCCGTCAGCGATCCTTGTATCTCGAACCCTTACAATTATATCATAAATCAATCGCCATCAAAGGTCAAGAAAGGTCAGACCGTTGATAAAAAAATATAGTTATACTCGTCGTGCCGATGATTCCTCATCTGGGATAATGGCGCGCTCGCGAGGAATTGAACCTCGATCTCAGGCTCCGGAGGCCTGCGTCGTATCCATTGGACCACGAGCGCTTATGCATAATAGCTGAAACAAAGGTTATTATATGATATAGATGTCGAAAAATCAAGCGGTACAATTTTCTGAAATGGATTATTCACAATTATGGAATTTCCGATCGTTCTGTGTGTAAACGGACTTGCATTTCAGCCATTGTTGGCATACAATAGGTGCATCAACAACTTTCGCAAAATACTGCGCATATCGATCTTCTTTTTTTAACCAGAGTGGGACGCTTTTTGTTGGTCAGGGACATAACGAGTCCCGATGTCGGCAGGTTTGTTTTTCGCTTATGCGGCGAACCTGAACATGCAATTAAAGTGAGGATTCGTATGAGACGGTTAATCGACATCCAGAAGCACCTCTTGCCTGATCTGACTGAGATCCTGAAGAAGAGGCATACCATCCTTAAGTCGATCATGGTAAGCGGGACAGTCGGAAGGCGTTCGCTGGCTTCTTCACTGGGCATGACGGAGCGCGTGCTGCGCGCTGAGGTGGATTTCCTTAAAGCACAGGGCTTGGTTCATGTCACCCCTGCCGGCATGCAGATTACGGAAGCGGGTATCCTACTGTTGGAGGAGATCGAACCTTTCATCAAAGATCTCTTCGGTCTTACGGACATGGAAGAGAAGATCCGTCAAGCCTATGGTCTCCAGCAGGTTGTCATTGTACCGGGGGATTCGGATCACTCCCCGCATACGAAGCGAGAATTGGGGCTGGCCGGCGCGCAGGTGCTGCGCAAGGTCGTCAAAGAAGGAGACGTCATAGGCGTTACCGGAGGTTCCACTCTGGCAGAAGTAGCTAACCTGTTGACTTTCCCAACCTCGGATACGAACTGCATGTTCGTGCCGGCTCGCGGCGGACTTGGGGAGAATGTGGAACTGCAAGCCAATACGATCGCCTCGACCATGGCGAAACGAACAGGCGGACAGTATCGTCTCCTGCATGTTCCCGATCATCTTGGCGATGAGGCATACCAGTCTTTGATGTCAGATCCGAATATTCAAGAGGTCGTTGAGGTCATCCGCCGTTCCCGCATCGTCATCCACGGGATCGGAAACGCTATGACCATGGCTCGCAGGCGCAAGGCCGACGAACGCACGATCGAACTCCTGAAGCAGGAAGGAGCACATGCCGAGGCTTTCGGCTATTATTTCGATCGTGAAGGCAATGTCGTCCATAAGATGCCGACCGTCGGCTTGAAGTTAGAAGACATCATGGAAACAGAGGTCGTCATCGGTGTAGCGGGTGGCAGCAGCAAGGCTGAAGCGATTGAGTCGATCCTGAAGTTCGGTCATGAGGACATCCTGGTGACCGATGAAGCAGCCGCTCAGGTCATCGTCAGCCGTTGTTGAACAAGTTATTGATTGGCTAAGCTGCATTCAGCAGGTCAGCTGGCCATTCAAATATATCCTAATGCGTATATCACGAAGGAGGAAAACAAGATGGTAAAAGTAGGTATCAATGGTTTTGGTCGTATCGGCCGCAACGTATTCCGTGCAGCCCTGAACAATCCGGAGGTTGAAATTGTAGCGATCAATGACTTGACCGATGTCAAGACATTGGCACATCTGCTGAAGTACGACACCACTCACGGCAAGCTGGATGCAACGGTAGAGGCTAAAGAAGGCGAATTGATTGTCAACGGCAAGTCCGTGAAGGTATTCGCAGAGCGCGATCCAGGTGCACTTCCTTGGGGAGACCTCGGCGTAGAGATCGTTGTTGAATCCACCGGGATCTTCACAGATAAGGAAAAGGCACAAGCTCACCTGAAGGGTGGAGCGAAGAAAGTCATCATCTCTGCTCCTGCTAAGAACGAAGACATCACGATTGTTATGGGCGTTAACGAAGACAAATACGACCCGGCAAACCACCATGTGATCTCCAACGCATCTTGTACAACAAACTGCTTAGCGCCATTCGCGAAGGTTCTTAACGATAAATTCGGCATCGTAAAAGGAATGATGTCGACGATTCACTCCTACACGAACGACCAAAATGTTCTCGACCTGCCGCACAAGGATCTGCGCCGTGCACGTGCAGCTGCTGAGAACATCATCCCGTCCACTACTGGTGCAGCTAAGGCGGTTGCATTGGTACTGCCTGAACTGAAAGGCAAGCTGAACGGTATGGCATTCCGCGTACCTACTCCGAACGTTTCCGTAACTGACCTGGTTGCAGAACTGGCTACGAACGTCACCGTGGAAGAAGTAAACGCTGCGCTGAAGGAAGCTGCTGAAGGTCCGCTGAAAGGCATCCTGGCATACTCCGAAGAGCCGCTGGTATCGAGAGACTATAACGGTAACCCGGCTTCCTCGATCATCGATGCTCTGTCCACGATGGTTGTCGGCGACAACCTTGTGAAGGTTGTATCCTGGTACGATAACGAGTGGGGTTACTCCAACCGCGTTGTTGACCTCGTACAATATATCGCAAACAAAGGCCTGTAATCGAACAATAGAAGCAGTTTGAACGAAAGGGAATAGAGGAGGTTGCACTCCTCTATTCCATCGTTTCATATATATTCGAAGGGAGCAGGGCATATGAACAAGAAGAGTGTTCGCGATATCGATGTAGCTGGCAAGAGAGTATTCGTCCGTGTGGACTTTAACGTTCCGATTCATGACGGCGTGATTACAGATGACACTCGGATTCGTGAAACTTTGCCGACGATTAAGTATCTCATCGAACAAGGTGCGAAGATCATCTTGGCGAGCCACCTAGGTCGTCCTAAGGGGCAAGTTGTCGAGGAATTCCGTCTTACGCAAGTTGCGAAGCGCCTGTCCGAATTGCTTGATGGCAAGCCGGTAGCGAAGGCAGATGAGGCTGTGGGCGATGCTGTCAAGGCCCAAGTCGAGAAGCTGAATAACGGAGATATTCTTCTGCTTGAGAACGTGCGCTTCTATCCAGGGGAAGAGAAGAATGATCCGGAATTTGCCAAGCAGCTGGCTGAACTTGCGGACATCTATGTGAACGATGCTTTCGGCGCTGCTCACCGGGCTCATGCTTCGACGGAGGGAATTGCGCATCATCTGCCGGCGGTTTCCGGTCTTCTGATGGAGAAAGAGCTGGAGGTTCTCGGCAAAGCGCTGCAAGAACCTGAGCGTCCATTTACGGCGATCATCGGCGGTGCGAAGGTTAAGGATAAGATCGGCGTAATCGAGAATCTGCTGAACATCGCGGATAATATCTTGATCGGCGGCGGAATCGCTTATACCTTCTTCAAAGCGCAAGGATATGAGATCGGCAAGTCCTTGGTCGATGAGGAGAAGCTGGATCTGGCTCTAGGCTTCATCGAGAAAGCCAAGGAGAAGAATGTGAACTTCTATCTCCCTGTTGATATCGTTGTAGGGGATGATTTCAGCGAAGATGCGAACGTGCAAGTTGTAGATGTCGACAAGATCCCTGCCGATTGGGAAGGTTTGGATATCGGACCGAAGACGCGCGAGATCTACGCCGATGTGATCAAGAAGTCGAAGCTCGTCGTATGGAACGGCCCGATGGGTGTCTTCGAGATGGATAAGTTTGCAGAAGGAACGAAAGCCGTAGCACAAGCTTGCGCGGAAACGGAAGGATATACGATCTTGGGCGGCGGCGATTCGGCAGCGGCTGCAGAGAAGTTCCAACTTGCAGACAAGATGGACCATATCTCGACGGGCGGCGGTGCATCGCTTGAGTTCATGGAGGGTAAAGCACTGCCCGGCGTAGTAGCACTTAACGATAAATAATCATGACAGGTAAGGAAGTGAAAGTATGCGGACCCCGATCATAGCGGGCAACTGGAAGATGTTCAAAACTGCAGGGGAAGCGGTCTCTTTCGTCAATGAAGTGAAGGGCAAAGCGGAGATCGCAGGTGTGGAAAGTGTGATTTGCGCTCCTTTCACGGCCTTGCCGGCACTCGCAGAAGCGGTGAAAGGGACGAGTCTGAAGATTGGCGCGCAGAATATGCATTGGGAAGAGAGCGGCGCATACACAGGTGAGATCAGCGGCCCGATGCTGCAGGACCTCGGCGTTCACTATGTCATCATCGGCCATTCTGAGCGCCGTGCTTATTTTGCAGAAACCGATGAGACGGTGAACAAGAAAGTTCATGCAGCATTTAAATACGGCATCACGCCGATCATCTGTGTGGGCGAGAAATTAGAAGAGCGCGAAGCGGGCCAGACGAAGGAAGTTTGCCGTGTGCAGACGGAGGCGGCGCTGCAAGGTTTGACTGCAGAACAAGCTGCACAAGCGGTCATCGCCTACGAACCGATCTGGGCGATCGGCACGGGCAAATCTTCCACGGCGGAAGATGCGAATGAAGTGATCAGCTATATTCGTGAACGGGTAGCAGCGGTATTTGGCCAAGAAACCGCTGATAAGATTCGCATCCAATACGGCGGCAGCGTGAAGCCGAGCAATATTCGCGAATTCATGCAGCAGCCGGATATTGACGGTGCGCTCGTAGGCGGTGCAAGCCTCGAGGCGGCATCGTATATTCAATTGGTCGAGGGGGCCAAATAAACGATGACTAGACCTAGACCAGTCGCACTAATCATCTTAGACGGCTTCGGACTCCGCGATGAGAAGGAGAACAATGCCGTAGCACAAGCACATAAGCCGAACTTCGACCGCTATTGGAATGAGTATCCTCACACCACCTTAACGGCATACGGCGAAGCCGTCGGTCTGCCGGATGGGCAGATGGGCAACTCGGAAGTTGGACACCTGAATATCGGCGCGGGCCGGATCGTCTACCAGGATCTGACGAGGATCACGAAGTCGATTCGCGACGGCGAGTTTGAGAACAATGAAACGCTGCTTGGCGCCATCCAACATGCCAAATCGAAGGGCAAGAAGCTTCATCTTGCCGGCCTCGTATCCGACGGCGGCGTGCACAGCCATATCAGCCACCTCTATGCCCTTCTGGATCTGTGCAAGAAGCAGAACTTCTACGATGTCTATGTCCATGCCTTCCTCGATGGGCGGGACGTAGCTCCGGACTCCGCGAGAAAATATGTGGAAGAATTGACGAACTACATGAAGGATCTGGGAGTCGGGCAATTGGCTACGGTCCAAGGCCGCTACTATGCGATGGACCGAGATAAGCGCTGGGATCGCGTAGAGAAGTCCTACCGGGCGATGGTTTACGGCGAAGGTCCGCAGGCGCAAGACCCGCTGAAGGCGATCGAGGATTCCTATGCCCAAGAAGTCTATGACGAGTTCGTCGTGCCGACAGTGATCGTCAAGGAAGACGGCAAGCCGGTGGCAACCGTTGAATCCGAGGATTCGATCATCTTCTTCAACTTCCGTCCGGACCGGGCGATCCAGCTGTCCCTCGTGTTCACGAACGAAGACTTCCGCGAGTTCGACCGCGGGCCTGGCCGTCCGACGAATCTGTTCTTCGTGTGCATGACGCTCTTCAGCGAGAGTGTCGGCGGGTACGTTGCATACAAGCCCAAAAATCTGGATAATACTTTAGGGGAAGTCATCGCGCAGCATGGGCTCAAACAGCTCAGAATCGCTGAGACGGAGAAGTATCCGCACGTGACCTTCTTCTTCAGCGGCGGACGCGATGTGGAACTCCCTGGGGAGACGCGCGTTCTGATCAATTCTCCGAAGGTCGCAACTTACGACCTGAAACCGGAGATGAGCGCCTATGAAGTGGCGGATGCCTGCGTGAAGGAGATCGAGGAAGACCGTCATGATGTGATCATCTTGAACTTCGCTAACCCGGATATGGTCGGTCATTCCGGCAAGCTGGAACCGACGATCAAAGCGGTTGAAGCGACGGATGCCTCCCTTGGCAAAGTCGTTGAGGCGGTCCTCGCTAAGGGCGGAGTTGCTGTGATCATCGCTGACCACGGCAATGCCGAGATGATGCTCGATGAACAGGGACGTCCGCATACCGCGCATACGATCAATCCGGTGCCGTTCATCGTCACGGATAAGAATGTTAAACTGCGCGAAGGCGGTATCCTGGCGGATGTGGCGCCGACGATCCTGAAGCTGATGAACATTCCGCAGCCGAAAGAGATGACGGGTAAGACGATCATCGTCGATTAATCGCCGCTGATCATGCTGCATCTTGACTAAGCTGTGTTTGCCCAAGGATACATGAACATTGTGCTTGTTAAGCGCTGCTGCTTAACAAGCACAATTCATGAATATATAAGTAAAGATGAATAGGAGTGTGGATCTAATATGACAATCATTGCTGATGTCTATGCACGCGAAGTGCTTGACTCCCGCGGCAACCCAACAGTAGAAGTAGACGTGCTGTTGGAATCCGGTGCACAAGGCCGTGCCATCGTTCCTTCCGGCGCTTCGACAGGTGCATATGAAGCTGTTGAACTTCGCGACGGCGATAAGAGCCGTTATCTGGGTAAGGGTGTACTTAATGCGGTTAAGAATGTGAACGAAATCATCGCGCCTGAGATCATCGGTTGGGATGCCCTTGATCAAGTCGGTATCGACAAGAAGATGATCGAACTGGACGGCACTCCGAACAAAGGCAAACTCGGTGCGAACGCGATCCTCGCGGTATCGATGGCCGTAGCTCGGGCGGCTGCTGACGCCATTGGCGTACCTCTATATGTCTACCTTGGCGGCTTCAATGCGAAGACCCTGCCTGTGCCGATGATGAATATCCTGAACGGCGGCGCGCATGCGGATAACAACGTGGACATTCAGGAGTTCATGGTTCTGCCTGTAGGTGCAAAGACCTTCACCGAAGCTCTGCGCATGGGTGCTGAGATCTTCCATAACCTGAAGGCAGTTCTGCAAGGCAAGGGCTTGAATACGGCAGTAGGCGACGAAGGCGGCTTCGCTCCGAACCTCGGTTCGAACGAAGAAGCACTGGCTACGATCATCGAAGCGATCGAGAAAGCCGGCTACAAACCAGGCGAAGACGTCATGCTGGGTATGGACGTTGCATCCACTGAGTTCTTCAAGGATGGCAAGTACCATCTGGAAGGCGAAGGCAAGACCTTCACATCGGCGGAGTTCGTAGACTTCCTGGCTGATCTTGTGGAGAAGTATCCGATCATCTCGATCGAAGACGGCTGTGCAGAGGACGACTGGGAAGGATGGAAACTGCTCACTGATCGTCTCGGCGACAAGGTACAGCTCGTCGGCGATGACCTGTTCGTAACGAACACAGCTCGTCTGTCCGAAGGCATCGAGAAGGGCGTGGGCAACTCGATCCTGATCAAGGTGAATCAGATCGGTACGCTGACGGAGACCTTCGATGCGATTGAGATGGCGAAGCGCGCAGGTTACACGGCGGTGATCTCCCACCGTTCCGGTGAGAGCGAAGACAGCACAATCGCTGACATCGCTGTGGCAACCAATGCCGGCCAGATCAAGACCGGTGCTCCTTCCCGTACAGACCGCGTAGCGAAGTACAATCAGCTGCTCCGCATCGAGGACGAGCTGGGCGATATCGCTCTGTATGGCGGTCGTGATGCATTCTACAACCTGAACAAGTAATCGCAAGGCTAAGCCCTCTGGGGATTCCCTCGGAGGGCTTTTGCTGTGCAGTCATTTGATATACAAATGAACAGAATGAATCGCGGCAAAGGTAAAGCCATTTATTGTTGCGCATATCGTGGAAGTTATGCTACAATACAAATGTTGTCCGTATAGATGGTTTGGGAGGTTTTTTGAGTGGCTATCGCAGTTAAGATCCTTTTGGTGATCGTTTCCTTAGGGTTAATATTGACCGTATTACTGCAACAAGGTAAGAGTGCCGGTCTGTCCGGTGCGATCAGCGGCGGTGCTGAGCACTTGTTCGGGAAACAGAAAGCTCGCGGATTAGATCTTCTTCTGCATCGTACGACGATTGTGCTTGGTGTTTTATTCGTCGTGTTATGCGTTGCCGCGACGTTCATATCGGGTTAAGAATTCATACCAGGTTAAGAAGACTTATGATTGGTTTTGCTGTGAAACGTTCATACTAAACGGCAGGATGAGCTTCCTGTCGTTTTTTTTGTACATGATCCCGGTGGAAGAAGGTGGTGTTATGACTCAAGGTTGGAAATCAACGCAATCATTCTATCTGGAAGGGATCGGGGAGAAGAAACGGACTTGTCTGCTTCTGATCCATGGTTTTACCGGTAATCCGGGGGATTTCCGCAGGTTGGGCAGCTGCTTGCATGGTGCGGGATATACGGTGCTGGCGATTCGCTTGCCCGGCCACGGTACGACTCCCGAGGAGATGCAGAGGACGCGCTGGGAAGATTGGTGGCAGCATACGCTCCTTAGTTATGATCTGCTGGCTAAGACGGTACCGGATGCAGAGATCATACCCATCGGCTATTCCATGGGCGGGCTGCTGGCGATGAAGTTGTCTTTGGTGCGGCAGACGGAAGGTGTCGTCAGTCTGGCGGCGCCGATCGAACTTATGGATCGCAGGATTCGTTACGCGGGATTGGTGAAGTATGTCAAACCATATATTCACAAACAGCCTGCGATATGCGATTATCTAGTAATAGAGAGAGGCGCCTATTCTAAAACACCGCTTGCTTGCGTCGAAAGCTTGTACAAGCATATCCAGATCATGAAACGGCAGCTGTCCTATGTGACGGCTCCGATCTTCATCGGACAAGGTCTGCGTGATGCTACGGTTAAACCGATCAGTGCAGCATATATTGAGCGCCATGTGTCTTCTAGACATAAGGTGGTGCGATACTATCCGGAGACGACCCATGCGATCTTGGCGGATCGAAGCCGGGATGAAGTCTATGCTGATGTGCTTCGTTTCGTAGAGCATCTTCACACTGGCAAAGAACTGGACCGTACAGCTTCTGTCGATAACAGCGGTATGGTGATGGCCGACGGCTCAGATGTGATCCTGGAACCGACTCTCGTCTGATGCCGAACAGGTCCGGATCTCAGGATAGGATGGATCCTAGTTATGGTGGATATAAAGGGGTGATCATCATCGTTACGGAAGAGCAAATACTGGAATTTATGCGGGAAAAGGCATATAAGCCGATGACTTATCAGGAGTTGGAGAAGCATTTTAACATAGAGGGAGCGCAAGCGTTCAAGGAGTTCCTGAAGCTGTTGAATGATCTGGAGCAGCGCGGAGAAATCCTGCGCACAAGATCCGGGGATCGATACGGCGTACCGGAACGGATGAATCTGCTGCGAGGCCGGCTGCAGACGCATCCGAAGGGGTTTGGTTTCCTCATCCCGGATGATCGGGATCATCCGGATGTCTACATTCATGCTAATGATATGTTAGGTGCGATGAATGGGGATACGGTGCTGGTCAGGATAACCTCGAAGGGCAGCGTCGGCGGCAAGCTGGAAGGGGAAGTCGTACGCATCCTGAAGAGGGCAAATACTGAAGTAGTCGGCACCTTCGAACATTATGGGAGTTATGGCTTCGTGATCGCTGATGACAAGCGGATCGTCAAGGATATCTTCGTGCCGCAGGAAGCGATCAACGGCGCCGTGGACGGTCAGAAGGTCGTCGTCCGCATCGTACAATATCCGGAGGGAAGGTCGCTTGCGCAAGGTGAAGTGATCGAGATCCTCGGTCATAAGAACGACCCCGGCGTCGATATCCTGTCGATTATTCGCAAGCACGGATTGCCGGAAGCGTTTCCGCCGGATGTGTTGGAAGAGGCGGAACAGATTCCGGATGCGATCAGCGAGGAGGAACTGGCCGGCAGGCGGGATCTAAGGGATAAGCGCATCGTCACCATCGACGGGGAAGATGCGAAGGACTTGGACGATGCGGTCCATGTGGAGCGCCTGCCGAACGGCGGATACCGATTGGGCGTTCATATCGCGGACGTGGGTTATTATGTTCGGGAGAATTCGCGGCTTGACCAAGAAGCTTATAACCGCGGCTGCAGCGTCTACCTGGTAGACCGAGTGATCCCGATGCTGCCGCACCGCTTGTCGAACGGGATCTGCAGTTTGAACCCCAGGGTGGATCGCTTGACGCTGACCTGTGAGATGGAGTTTGATGAGAAGGCACGGCTGGTCAAACATGACATCTACACCAGCGTCATCCGCACGGTGGAGAGGATGACCTATACGAATGTGCGCAAGATCCTGGTGGATGAAGATCCGGAAGTGATGGAGCAGTATGAGGAGGATCTGGTCGAGGATTTCCGCACCATGGAGGAGCTGGCTCTGAAACTGCGCGCAGCGCGCATGGCTCGAGGCGCGATCGACTTCGATTTCCAAGAGTCGAAGGTCATCGTGGATGAGAACGGCAAGCCAATCGACATCGTGAAGCGGGAGCGGACCATCGCTGAACAGATCATTGAGGAGTTCATGCTGGCGGCCAATGAGACGGTGGCGGAACATTTCTTCTGGCTGAGGGTGCCGTTCATCTATCGGATCCACGAAGATCCGGACAGCGAGAAGATGATGTATTTTATGCAGTTTATTAACAACTTCGGCTATGTCGTGCGCGGCAAGGGCAACCGCGTCCATCCGCGGGCGCTGCAATCGCTGCTGGAGGAGATTAAGGGGACGCGCGAGGAAACGGTGATCAGCACGATGATGCTGCGTTCGATGAAGCAGGCGAAGTACGATTCAGAGAGCCGCGGCCACTTCGGTCTGTCGGCGGAATTCTACACGCACTTCACCTCGCCGATCCGCCGTTATCCCGACCTCGTCATCCACCGCATCATCCGTGAGGTGATCGAAAACGGCGGACAGCTCAGCGATGCCCGGGAGGAATATCTGGCGAGCCGCATCCAGGATATCGCGGATCATTCCAGCGAGCGCGAACGCATCGCTGTGGAAGCAGAGCGGGATACGGAAGCGCTGAAGAAAGCGGAATTCATGCTGGATAAGGTCGGTGAAGAGTTCCAGGGCATCATCAGCAGCGTGACGAGCTTCGGCATGTTCGTCGAACTGGACAACACCGTGGAAGGGCTGATTCGTCTCAGCTATCTCACGGATGATTACTACCATTTCCACGAGATGCAGATGGCGCTGATCGGAGAACGTACATCCAAGATCTATCGCATCGGCGATGAAGTTCGTGTACGCGTCGCTCGTGTGAACATGGATGACCATACCATCGACTTCGAATTGGTTGAGGCTCAGCCGCGGCACGATGAGCCCCGGGTGATCTATGCCAAGAAGAAAGGCCGCTACAGCGGGGACGTTGGCAGATCACGCGGCGGCGGCAAGTCCGGCCGCGGGTCCGGCGGAAGCAGTTCGGCCGATGCGGATGACGGCGTGGACTTCTGGGGCTTCCGAAGCGGCGGCAAACGCGGCAAAGCCGGTGCCGGTGGAAGCAAGCTGGGCAAGGCGAAGACGGCCAAATCGAAGAATCCGAAGGCCGCGAAATCGTCCAGCCGCACCGGGAAGGCGAAGGCCGGCGGCAAAGCGGCGGGCAAGAAGGCGAAGAAGAAGTAGCGGAACGGTCGTCGCAGGAGCCGAATCTGCGGATGCTGCGCGTGTATGACAGCAGCGAGTGTAGAGCTGCAGCTGGATCATCGGGCGGGGTCCGAAGGGATGCCCGCCTGGTTTGTGCGGTGCGTTGGCTGCGGTGAAGGTTGACGGATGTTGATGAGTGTTGATGTGTGTTGACGTATGTTGATATGTGTTAATATGTGTTGATATGTGTTAATATGTGTTGATATGTGTTGATATGTGTTAATATGTGTTGATGGATTTTGACTTATTTTTCGTATAAAAGGGATCAGCGGGATGAGGGGTTGAGTGGTTTTATACGAACTTTCGTATAAAATCGCCCTGTCGGATGGTGTTTTGAAGGATTTTGTCCTAAATTTTGTATAAAACATTGGTTTTGGGAGAAGCGGCGCATCATTTTATCCTATAATTCGTATAAAATGATGTGTTCGGCGGAAAAGGGACGGGGTTTTGACCTAAAAGTCGTATAAGAACAGACCATGGACCGCGCGTTGATCCTGCTTCCTTTCGGTTGCATGGTGATGCGGAAGTGCTTAGAGTATCAAGGGTTTAGAAGGGATTGCCCCCTTGATTTCATGCGATGAACTTGATACAATCAACTGTACTCGGGTTTTAGGATGATGCTGATCCTGACCCGTATGGCCAGCGTTCGATCGTCGGGCTTGAGTAATGAAGGATGGGACAGGAAGGAAGTGAAGGCATCATGGGTAAGAAGCATGACGGCAAGGTTCTAGTCCAGAATAAGCGGGCGAATTTTGACTATTACATCGAAGAAACCTATGAAGCTGGCATCGTCTTAAAGGGTACGGAGATCAAATCGCTTCGCAACGGCAGAGCGAATATGACCGATAGTTTCGCTACCATTCGCAATGGGGAAGCCTTCCTTCATAACATGCATATCAGTCCCTTCGAACAGGGGAATCGCTTCAACCCGACCGACCCGACCAGACCGCGCAAACTTCTGCTGAAGAAGGCCGAGATTCGGAAGCTGATCGGAGCTTCGAAACAACAAGGCTATACATTGGTGCCGATCAAGGTATATCTGAAGAACGGCTTTGCGAAAGTGCTGATCGGACTAGGCCGCGGTAAGAAGCTGTATGATAAGCGCGAAGTTGCGGCGAAACGAGATGCAGAGCGTCAGATTCAGCGGGCGCTTAGAGAGAGGCAGAAGATCGCCAGATAACGGCTTAGGGCTGGTGTTGCGTTGTCGACGGCAAACTGCCATCTCACGCCTGCATTGCCATGAACCTTTGCACATCAAGAGATCTAGATATGATATAATATATATAGATTTAATATGGTTGAATGTTTGCTGTATTAAGCTCTAATCCCCAGTTGACTGCGTTGGCAGTCGGAGGATGACGCCGCTTAATCGTCGTTAATATGAACGCGGGGGCGTTTATGGATTCGACGGGGGTAGTTCGAGCATGAGCAGCGGGTAGTGGGGCAGCGTCCACTATAAAACGCGAAGCCAAGTTTAAATGGCAAACAACAACCTTCTTACGCTTTAGCAGCCTAAGAAACTGCTGGCGTGCTCCTGCCCGGCATCGCCCACGTGCTGGGACAGGGGCTCACCCCAGTGGGCTACGCAGTCTGACCTCCGCCTGTGGTCGACTGAAGAAGACAATCAGGCTAGCCTGGTGAGCAGCGGGTGACTTGGCAGCTCGCTAGGTGAACCATCCTCAAGTCACTACACCCGTAGAAACTCATGTGTTCGTTATCTCCGGACAGGGGTTCGACTCCCCTCGCCTCCACCAATACCATCAGAAAAGAGATCGTGTTAGGTCTCTTTTTTGCATTTTCGGTATGCGTGGTAGTTAGAAAACCGCGTTATTACTGGATTTTTTGCTTATCTGACTTCGAATACGAAAAATTTCTGATAGTGTACATGCTGGCACCTCAACAAATAATGGAGGTTGAGTACCATTCAACGGTAAGTGAAGGGTTTTTATGAAAACATGAAGAATAACAAATCGACATGATACGATAGGGACAATATTGAACCCAGCAGATTGTATTGGATTTCGAAAATTGAAGTGTATAATGAATACCTTGAAGCAAGATAATTCACAAAAAGGATCGAACACCATGAACTGAACTTATCGTTTAATAATTTAGCAACCTTCACCAGACCTATATATAACTTAGAGTAAATCAATGACCACCGAGACCAATAATGATACAATAAAAATGACAGGTTAGACAAACAAGGGTGATAGACGATGAATATTCAAAAACAGCAAATTTTGGTGCAAAGAATTGAAAAACCACTGGCTCGGCCAATTTTAAAGTGGGCGGGCGGGAAACAACAACTGTGGGATGAAATCGTTAGGCATATTCCCAACCATTTTAATAAGTATATTGAGCCATTTATGGGAGGAGGCGCTATCTTTTTCGGCTTGCAACCTGATCGCGCAGTTCTTTCTGATACTAACCCGGAATTGATGACGCTTTATGAAGTTGTCAGAGATAATGTTGATGATTTAATTAGAGAGCTTAAAGAATATGTAAACGATGAAGATTTTTACTACTACGTTAGACAGCAAAATCCGGAAAAGTTAAGTAAGGTTCAACGTGCGGCAAGGATGCTTTTCCTTAATAAGACATGTTACAACGGGTTATACAGGGTTAATAAAAAAGGACAGTTTAACGTTCCATTCGGAAAGTACAAAAATCCAACAATATGTGATGAAGAGGCACTAAGATCTGCCAGTTCGGCTTTACAAGGAAAATTACTGGTATGCGGAGATTACATAGAGGTTCTTAATCGGTATGCTGAACCGGAGGATTTGATTTACCTTGACCCTCCTTATCTCCCGATATCCACCTATTCAGACTTCAAACGATATACGAAGGAGTTCTTCTATGAGGAAGATCATGTTAAACTGGCAAACGAAGTTCATCGATTATATGAGTTAGGGTGCACGGTTATTTTGACGAATTCTAATCACCCTCTTGTTTATGAACTTTATCGTGATTATAAGATAGAAGTTCATAAAACGAAGAGGTACATCAATTCTATTGCAAGTAAACGAAATGGACAGGATGTAATTGTGCTGGCACAACCCCGGCGTCGAAGTTTCAAAATAGTCAAGCCGGAAACACCGAATAATCAACTTGATCGTTTTCCAGGAACCCGGTATATGGGAAGTAAATATAATCTGTTGGATAGCATTTGGGATATTGCTAAACAATTTAGATTTGAATCCGTACTAGATGCTTTTAGCGGTAGCGGAGTAGTAAGCTATATGTTTAAAACAAAAGGAAAAACGGTCTATTCCAATGATTTTATGACTTTTGCCGCGAATATAACTAAAGCACTTGTTGAGAATAATTCAGTTACACTTACCAAAGAAGATGTTGACTATCTCCTAGAACCCGGGGATGGTAATGGTTTCATTTATAACACGTTTAAAGGTTTATATTTTAGTGACGAAGAGAATATTTTCCTCGATGATGTAAGAGCCAGAATTGATAAACTTCAATGTCCATACAAAAAAGCTTTGGCGATATCAGCTTTATGTCGTGCCTGTTTGAAAAGGAGACCCAGAGGAGTTTTTACGTACGTCGGTTATCGTTATGATGATGGGCGTAAAGATTTGCAAATGAACCTCATGGAACATTTTGTTGAATCTGTTAAGGCTTTTAACGATGCGGTTTTTGATAATGGAAAAATCAACATTTCAATAAATAAAGATACAATGGAATTAAGACGTCGTGCAGACTTGGTATACATTGATCCGCCATACTATAGTCCTTTGAGCGACAATGAATACACAAGACGTTATCACTTTGTAGAGGGACTGGCCAGAAACTGGAATGGGCTTGAAATACAGTGGGATACAAAAACAAGGAAATTCAAAAAGTATCCAACTCCTTTTGGAAGTAAAGTAGGTGCATATGATGCTTTTGACAAACTTTTTGCAAAACACAAAGATAGCATTATAATGGTGTCTTACTCATCGAACGCCTATCCAACAATGGAAGAAATGATAGAGTTATTATGCAAATATAAAGATAAAGTTGAAGTCAACCAGATCGATCATAGATACTCATTCGGAAATCAGGGACACAAAGTTGATGACAATCACAATGAAGTACAAGAGTATATTTTTGTGGGTTACTAAAAGTTGAGGTGTCAAAATGAATTCTCCTTGGCATTTCGGCAATACTACCGTAAGAAATCCTATGAGGATTAGAGATGGTCTGGCAGTTCTAAAGAATCCAACATTAAATGGACATCTTATTGGAAAAGAGCAGGAAAGTCTATTAGCTTATGAGCTTGATAAGGCTGGAGTTATTAACCTGGGCCAAACCGATCCTGATTTTATGGGACGAAAATGGCGTTCTTGTTTCTCTCAATTGGGATTTATTACACATAAATTCACGAGGAACTTAAACCCTGGTGAAAAAGACCCGATAATAATAGAGGTCATTAAAGATCACCCTGAACTTGGTTTGACTGGGCAACCTTATCAATTGACACCAAGTGGTCTAAGGATGATTGAAGCGGAAACTGTTCAGGAACAACAGGAATGTATGCTTCGAGCATTATTAGCTTATGAGATTCCTTCATTAATTGAGCCCAATAACGGCGAATATTCCTTTAATCCTTTTATCTTTATACTTCAAGTTCTGAAAAAATTAAGCGCGGTAGAAAATCCAAGGGGCTTATCTAGTGTTGAAATGGGGATAGTCCAATCATATCGAGATCATTCGAAGGTTGATCAAGTTGTACAGGAAATTCTTAACTTTAGAGCCGAACGTGATGCGGCTATTGGTCGAGTAGCAAGAAGAAAAATAGATAATCAATTACTTGAAAAACTTGCCAATGCCGCAGGATTAAAGAGAGGTTCTATTAAGGATTACACGGATGTTAATTTTCGATATCCTCGATTAACCGGATTAGTTTCTTTGAAAGATAAAAGGTTAGTATTAAATGAAAAGAAACTGCCTGTGATTGATGCCATTCTAGCTGGTGGCCCTAAAATATATGGTAAGGAGAATCATCATAAATATCTTCTGCGTCTTTGGAAAGGCGCTGAACTTCCGACTGATAACGAAGCAACTGCAAGAGAAGAAATTTTACGATTTAAACACTTACTAATTGATTCAGGTGTCCAACCAGAGTTAATTCCGTTAATTCCTGATACTCAAGATGTTGCAGAATTAAACCAAATTCGCTTGCGTCTTGAGGTGTTATATCAGCAGGTTCTTGAGAAAAAATTTGCCTCCGAACAAAATGCTGATGAGCAAGTAAAGGAAATCGTAGCATATTTAAAGAGCATCGATAGGCAACCAATTGATGATGCATATGACATTGAGATCGATGACGAACCGGCATATTTAGAATGGGCAGTCTGGAGAGCGTTCTTGGCAATTAACCAGTTGGTTAATAAGCCCCATGAAGCACGTAGATTTAGGGTTGATCAAGATTTTTTTCCGCTTGGATGTGCCCCAGGTAATGGGCCTGACATGATTTTTGAATTTGAAGATTATGTTCTTGTAGTTGAAGTTACTTTAACAAGTTCCTCAAGACAAGAAGCGGCAGAAGGAGAGCCGGTTCGCAGGCATGTTGCGAAAGAAAAAGCTAATGTTAATGCAACGACAGGCAAACCTGTTTATGGGCTGTTTTTAGCTCGAACTATAGATAACAATACTGCTGAAACTTTCCGAATTGGCGTTTGGTATAATGGAGATGAGCCTGATTTTATTAATATTGTTCCTATAACACTTAAGCAATTTATTCTAATGATGGAGAAATTTCTTACCAAACGTTTTGACAATAGGGAGTTTAGACGAGTGTTGGATAGTTGTCTTATACCGAGGAATGCACATGCCCCTGCATGGAAAAGAGAAATTCAAAAAGTTGTAGAACAATTCCTTGTAGGTTAATGCCAGATAATGAGAAAGGGACTTTTCATCGTTAAGTCTTTGTGGTATAAATGAAATTAAATTATAAGCAGGTTTATCCATCAGCATTGCTGAATGTATAAATAAAAAACAATCATTGGTGCAAAGCATGCCCGAATCCCGTGTTCAGGCGTGCTTTTTGTTTTGGAGGCGAAAGAACTATGAAAAGTGTAATATCTTATCCGCATCGTGGAAAATGGGGAGATGCAAATTATAGAGGTAACTGTTCCGGTTATGTTATTAAAGAATTATTGGAGTATTTTAAGCCTCGTACATTTCTTGAAGTTTTTGCAGGTGGTGGAACGGGTTATGATGTAGCAAGGGAATTGGGTTACACTGACTCCGTACACTTAGACTTAAATCCTCGTTGGGGTGGTTGGAATGCTTTAAAAGATGCAGTGCCAGTCAGCGTTGATTTTATCTTTTGCCATCCACCCTATTTTGACATCATAATTTATTCGGGTGAAGTTTGGGGGGAGGCTCACAAGGATGATTTATCACGGGCTCGTGATTATAAAGATTACATTGAAAAGTTGAACTTTGTTCATAAAAAACTATTCCGAAGTTTGAACAGAGGAGGGAGACTGGCAATTTTAATAGGAGATTGTAGGAAAAATGGGGTATATTATTCGATAATTAAAGATATGGACTATTTTGGAACACTGGAGTCGCACATTATTAAGATACAGCACAATGTCAAATCCAAAAAGATTAAGTATCATGGCTCGTTTATTCCAATTATACATGAACATTTACTCATTTTTCGAAAAAGCTGACTCATTTCAAGTTCAGGCAACAAAGCATTTCATTTTATGAACTATGTTCAAAGTGGAGTGCAACTTTAGGGTTTTAATTATATTCCTGCATTCGTATGAAACACAAAAGAAACGAATTGGGAGTGATTCGTCGATTCTCCAGTCACTTTCCCGCTCCTCCTTGCCAAACCGCTGATTTTGCCGGGAATCTAAATAAAAAAACAGAGCGGTTGGCAAGCAATCTGCCAACAGCCCTGCATCCACATCCTATATATCCGCAAAAATCGAAAAATGTAACGACCATCAACGGATATCATCCGATTACTCTGGCACTCTTGCACCCGCTTCAACCAATAATCGCAATATCTCGTCGCTGTATGTCATTTTTGCAAGCTGAACGCCTTTGTTCGGATCGGCACCAGCCTTCAGCAAAAGTTTCACGATCTCTGTCTAATGAAACATCACTGCCGATTGCAGTCCTTGATTGACATCACCGCCGCCGCTGATAAGCAACTTCACTGCATCCAGATCACCTTTCTCGATGGCCGCGTGCAAGGCATAAAAATCTTTCGCGGGATCGGCACCGGCGTCGATCAGCAATTGAATGACATCAGCCGGTTGCTTGCTGTAGACAACAGCGAGGTTGAGAGGCGTCATCTCGGCATCGCTCAGTTTGCCGTGTGCATTCGGGTCTGCGCCGTACTTCAACAGAAGTTTCACCATGTCGATATCGTCGTTCATCAAGGCGATGTTGAGCGACGTCAGCGATCTGCCTTCGTATGCATCCGGGTCAGCGCCCTTCTTCAGCATGCGCTCCACCGCTTTGATATCTCCTTTCTCCACTGCGGCGGCTAGACGTGTCTCTTTCGGATTGAATTCGTTGTAAACGAGAACCGCACAAACGGCAATTGCGGAAATCCAAAGCAAAGCTTTTATCCATTTCATGCTGATATCACCCCGGTATAATTAGTAGCCGCCAAAACGCCTGAATTGATCTTCAAAGCGGATGGCCAGCGCATGTTTAAAATGCTTCATTGCGTTTATGTCATGTATCGAATCCACAAAAAGATGAACAATGCAATGAAACCGATCAGCGCGGCGGACAACGCCCATCTGCGGATGTTTCTGATCGGCGGCTTGCGTTTTCTGTTCATATCCCGTATCAACTGCACCTGCTCGTACAAAAATTCGATATGCGAAGCCGTTCTCGTATGCAATCCTTTGGCCCGATCCAGTTCGTCCAGTATTTCGTTCATGACTTTCACGTTTTGCGCGTGATACACCGCCAGCGTCAGCACCAGTTTGATTGTCGTCTGCTGGGTTTGGGACAAGTCACGCATCAGCGAAATCATTTCCCGATTCGTGGAGCCGGTAATGGAACCCCACACCCGGCCAAGAAAGAGGCGTTGAAAACATCAAGAAAGGGGATTGTTGCTATGAATGTGGTAACGTATCTGCGAGTCTCGTCGGAAAAACAAGCCGAGCGTGAACTATCCATCCCCGCTCAACGGGAAGCATTGCAACGGTATGCAGAAGAACGCGGATGGAACATCGTCGGCGAATATGTTGACGAAGCGAAATCAGCAAAGACTGCCGAGAACCGTGATGCTTTCCAGAGGATGATCGACAACGCTCAACAACCAGACAAAATATTCGAAGCAGTGCTGGTACACAAATTCGACCGTTTCAGCCGTAACCGTGCGGATCATGTCTTTTATAAAGCATTGCTCAAAAAACATGGGGTCGTTGTCCTTTCGGCAACTGAACCAACCGACCCGGATACGCCGCACGGTGTTCTGCTGGAAGGAATGCTTGAGGTACTAAGCGAGTTTTACAATGTCAATTTGAAGTTTGAAACGCTCAAAGGATTGCGTGAAAATGCGGAGCAAGGATTTCATTGCGGAGGCCGTGCTCCGCTGGGATACAGAAGAATGAAGATTGGAAAGAAGGTGACTTTTGAACTTGGCCCGGACGATGAAATCAGGATGATCCGGCGAATGTTTGCGCTGGCGGCGCAAGGTTACGGCGGAAAGAGATCGTCCGCACGTTGAGAGAAGAAGGGTATCCGGCGGAAAAATTGGTCCCTTCGACGGTGTTGTCACTGCTCGCCAATCCGGTGTATCTGGGACAACGCGTCTGGAATAGAAAGAACGATAGGGGAGGCAAGAACCCGCCGGACGAATGGGTTGTAGCCCCAGATGCTCATCCGGCTATCATTGATGAAGAGACGTGGTTGGCCGCACAGGCTCAATTGAGTACGAGAAAAGTGAAGAGGTAATGTAGCGGGTGTGAAAGAAATAATCGCACCTGCTTTTTTCATGTTTGCTCGCAGGCATTCCATCAACGGGATGCCTGCTTTTTTTATGCTCAAAAACCATCATACAAGGAGGATTTTTCGATGAAAGTAGTCAGTTATGTTCGTGTATCTTCGGATCGTCAGGCGGAAAAGGAACTCAGCATCCCAGCGCAATTGAAGGCAATTCAACAGTTTTGCCAGGATCGTGGATGGATCATCGTTCGTGAGTACATTGAAAGAGGCAAGTCAGCGAAAACGGAGACCGCCCCGAATTTCAAAAGATGATTGCGATGGCACGCCGTCCCAACCGCAATTTCGATGCCATTGTGGTTCACAAATTCGACCGGTTTGCTCGAAATCGGGATCATCATGTTTTCTACAAGTATTTACTTGCTCAATGCGGAGTTAAAGTCATTTCCGTGACAGAGCAGACCGAAGCGGAGACGCCTCATGACAAATTGCTTGAAGGCATCCTTGAAGTTGCGTCAGAGTTTTTCAATGCCAATCTTGCGGCAGAAGTCCGGAAGGGCATGGCTCAGAATGCAAAGCAAGGTTTTAACAACGGCGGCACGCCGCCTTATGGCTATCGTACAGAGCATATTGCCCTCGGTAATCAGCGAACAAAAGCGGTATGGGTGCTTGGACCGCGAGAAGAAGTGGACATTGTACGATGGATATTTCATCAATACGCTTATGAAAATAAAGGCTATCGCAAAAATGCTTCCGAGTTGAATGAGAAAGGTATTTCGGCACAGAAAGGCGGAAAATGGTCGGCCTCGACCATAAGAGCGATTATATATAATGAAGCGTATATTGGCCGCCGGTGCTGGAACAAGCAGGATTATCAAACGAAAGGGAAAAAGTGGAGGGATCGTTCCGAGTGGATCATTACGGAAAATGCCCATCCTGCGATCATCACCAAAGAGTTATTTGAATTGTGTCAGGAAAAGGCAAAGTCAAAGTGGAACGGCGGCGGAGAGACACACAAGCCTTTCAAAACAACGGGCACTTCTCCTTTTTGGCTCCGAGGGATTATGGTTTGCGATAAGTGCGGATCACGCATGGTCGGAAATTCCACTTCATCAAAAACCGGAGGACATCGATACTACACTTGCGGCGGTTATTTGAGAAAAGGCAAGGAGTTTTGCACGTATTATGCCTGGAGGAAAGAACGGGTCGAGGAAATTGTGAAAAACAAATTACGGACAACCTTACTACGGCTGTCGATGGACAATCAACTGGAAGAGGAAATAAAATTGTATCACAACGAGAAAAACAAACATATCATCGCTCAAGTTTCAAATCTTGAGGCGGAAATCAATTTTCTGAGGAAACGCATCCAGACAGTGGAGGAAGATATACAAGCAGGCCGCGCGAAACCATACCATCAGGATATGCTGGATGAAATGAATCAGGAGCTGGCCGAGAAAACAGCGGAACATTCAAGGTTATCGCTTCATCTTGAACCATTGCATGTATCTGAAGAATATATTGCCGCTGTGAAGTACGATATTCAGACAATGATCGCATTGTTGGACGCAGACGCGCCCAATCCGTAGATGCTCCACACTCTTGCGGGAAAGTTTATTTCCAACTTGTTCATCCAGAGAGAAACGCGGAAATTGTATCTTACCATTCAATTCAGAAATGGTGATATGATTTTATATGAGAAAACCATCGTTGCTAACTGGGAATGAGTTAAGTTGATATTATGGTCCGGAGGCCTTGGTGGCCTCCAATTCTTTTATCCAGGTTGTGGAGGAATTTATTAGTGAATATAGAATATCAGCTTTAAGACAATTTCCGACAAAATAAAGAGTAAACAAAGGTTACTTTCGGTCAGTCATTGAGTTTTGCTAATCACTCATGATAATGAAGTCAGAAAAGATATGGGAGAAAAGTTATGAGGTGGTGTAAAAAAGAAACAGAAAAGAAGCATACTTACATACTTAATTATTACGCAAGGATATGGCGGAAACTGTCGAAAGTTAACTGAATAATTTAACTATTTGTTTTGGATATCCTTGTTTCACTTAGATAGAAAAAGATGAAATATTATGAAAGAATCAATCCGTGAAAAACAGATACTTGATAGCTTATGTGCAGGTCAGCCTATTACAATAAACAGCCGAGTTTATAATTTAGATAACGATGAAGCGAGAAAATTCTTGGCATATATACGTACTCTTTCTTCAAACATAATAAAACCGCCCTTTAGTAAGGTGAACTGCTCCCTGTCAAGTAGACAGTAGAAATAACAAAAATCGTAATGTCTAGACTCCGTTAATTACGGGGTCCATTTCTTATGCTGCATGTTCAAGCTGCTGACGGTAGGTCATCGGAGGCAGCTTATTTAACCTTTTCTGTCTACGCTTGTAGTTGTAAAAGTGTATGTAGTCCTCAATTGCCTTAGCAAGACTATCGTAATCCTCAAAATGTCCGTTCAGGTAATACATCTCACATTTGAGGATGCCCCAGAAGCCTTCCATCGGACCGTTATCGATGCAGCGACCTGCACGAGACATGCTTTGCGTCATCCCCGCCTTGTCTAATCTCGCTTTAAACTGTTTGCTTGTATATTGAAATCCCCTGTCGCTATGAAAGATGGGACGTGCATCAGGATATCTGGATACAGCTAAGTCAAAGGTGTCGAATACTAGTCGGTTATTATTGCTCTTGCCCATGGCGAAGGAAACGATGCTATTATCCTTCAGATCGAGAATCGCACTGAGGTACATTTTTTCATTGTTGCCATACTTGAATTCCGTGACGTCAGCTAACCATTTCTCATTCAATTTCTCGGCCGTAAAGTCTCGATTCAATAGGTTTTCTGCTGTAACCTCTGGTGTGGAACGCCGGTAATGCGGACGCTTCCTTCGGATCACAGCTTTGATGCCAGCCAAGACGGCAAAGCCGAGTTCATGGTGAAGGTCGCAGATGGAACAAGAGTCTATCTGCCGAAGGAAGACGGTACAATCGATGATCTGACCGATGAACCGGCATACGTAATCGGTGATCCGAATGCAGTCTGGGTAGGAGGTCTGCAAAACCCCGCCAACAATAACGAGATCAATAACACGGCCCTTGGCAGAGTGGCTTCTGGTCCGGAGTACATCGCGGTCTTCAACGGGGAAACCGGCGAGCCGATCGATTATGTTGAATATTTTGCGCCGTATAACATCAACCCGAACTGGGGCGATAACAACAATAACCGCAGTGACCGCTTTAACGCAGCGGTGGCCTATATGCCGAAGAACGGTGAGCCCGGAGCAGAGCCTTATCCGACGGTGATCGAAGTAAGAGGTCATTATGGACCGCACTTCGCAGCCGCTTATCAGCTGATCGATAAGAAGATCGTGAAGATCTGGGAATTCAGACTGGCTGAGTGGAATGCGGGCACGAACCAAGGCAACCACAACCTGCAAGCAGCTGATTTGGACTTTGATGGTTATTATGAAATCGTGCTCGGTGCTCTCGCACTCGATCATGACGGCAGCTTGCTGTGGAGCACGAATGGTACGCGAGGAACTGCTGCTGCTGGACACGGCGACGCGCTGCACGCTGCGGCTATGCTGCCAGACAGCGATGAGATCTTCGTGATGTCGCCGCATGAGCATGGACCGCCGAACAATGTCACCTTGATCCGCGGTTCGACGGGGCAGCCGGTATGGACGTACTCGGCTAATGTCGGCGATGTTGGGCGCGGCATGGCAGCGAATGTTACACCGCTTCCGGGTTATGAAGTCTGGGCATCCAGAACTCCGATGTACAACATCATCACGGGCGAAGTGATCACAACGGACGTAGGCGGCATTGGCGTGATGAACAAGGCGCCGATTAACTTCATCCTGTACTGGGATGGGGACTTGCTGAGCGAGTTCTTCGATGGTCCAGACAACTATGCGACTTCGGAACCGCCGTCGATCACGAAGTTCATGTACGATGTTGCAACAGGGGAAAGCGAACTCGTCACGCTTCAGAGCTTGAGCGGTGCATACTCGAACAACGGAACGAAAGCTAACCCCGGCTTGATCGCGGACATCTTCGGGGACTGGCGTGAGGAGGTATTGGTGCGTACCGCTGACGACAAGCATTTGCGCATCTACACCACAGATATTCCAACGGATCATGTGATCTATACGCTGATGCATGACCCGACATACCGCATGTCGGCCAACTCGCAGAACTCCGCGTACAACCAGCCGACTCACCTCGGATTCTATCTAGGGGAAGATATTCGCGATCAAGTAGAGGCAAGACAGCTTCCGGTATCTAACATATTCTATACAGTGGAGTCAGCAGCCGTATCACCGTCAACCATCTCGATCCGCACGGATCGGGAGATCACCGATGTGTCAGTGACGGTGACGCTGAACGGCCGTACGCTGGAAGCGATCAAGAAAGGTGATACAGTTCTTGCACCGGATACAGATTACGTCCTTGGCGAAGTCGCCGCAGACGGCAAGTTGTCTGTGACGATCAAGAGCGAGTATCTCGCTTCGTTGAAGAATGGCGATGTTCTGACCTTCGTGTTCGACATGGGTCAGTGTGCATCGGTGATCATCAAGTTCGTAGATCCTGCTCCTTATACTCCGCCGACATCTCCGACAAGCCCAGTTACACCAGATGAGGATGAAGATGAAGGGGCTGCGGATGAAGAGGAGCCGGTAACGGATGAAGAGCCTGAGGACCCCGTTTCGGATAAACCGGCTCTACAAGCGACGGTCACGGATGCGGAACGGCTTAAGACGAAGGTGAGAAATGCGCTGTTGGCAGCATCCCCGATCCGCTTTCCGGATGTCACCGAGACGCATTGGGCTTCTAAGGCGATCAAATATGCATCGCAGATCGGGATTGTCCAAGGTGTGCCTTCTGGGGAGTTCAGGGGTACGGATCATGTGACAAGGGCTCAATTTGCAACGATGATAGTTCGCGCGTTGGGCATCGACCCGACAGGTAAAGCAGGTTTCTTCACTGATACAAACGGCCATTGGGCAGAAGCCTGCATTAGTGCACTGCATCAATTGGGAATCGTCCAGGGTACGGACGGAGGCAAGTTCGAGCCTGATCGGGTGATCTCCCGCGCTGAAATGTCCGCTATCCTTGCACGCACATTGGATCTAAGTGCGAGCGATGGACCGAGGTTCACGGACACTTCCGGCCACTGGGCAGCTGAAGCTGTCGATCAGCTGAGCCATGCCGGCATCGTCCTCGGTGTTAGCGAGGGCAGGTTCGCGCCCGATGCAACCGCTACTCGCTATGAGGCGGCTATGATCATCGTGAGGATGCTGGACATCGTCTTGGATCTTGGACTTGATCTATGAACGCATCTAATCGAAGCAATGGTTGATGATATGATCTTGAATAGTGTATAAATACAAGGAGACGGTCGCTTGACCGTCTCCTTATACATATAACTCAGCGGATGATCTGACATGTTCAGAATGGTATAGCTATACTGTTGATTTTACAGCGAAATTCGGATAAAGTTAAGATACAGAACTTGTAATCACAACTTTCAGCATTTGTATAAACTAGTGCTAGAGAACACGTAAAAGAGACGGTCCGCCAAACCGTCTCTGCGTACAACTTACTTGGGTGGGTCCCTCCTACGAAGATTGACTATGCAGTTTGGGAAACACCCGCAGGCGCCAACCTGTGGCGGGTTAGTCTCGTTTCTTAATCATCACTGACACAATACTTATCATGACTGTAATAAGTGTAAGGATGAATACTCCAAAGCTTATGACATCTTGAAACGAGTACATTTCATCACCTCCTTTAAAGGAGGGATGCACCACCACAAGTTGAGTTGTACAAGCAGATTATACCACATTTACCTTTAATAGTCGCCGAATTGGCGGCTTTTTATTTTGGATATCATTCGGTTACGATCTGCTTCGCTTCAATTGTTCTGTTTGCTTGGCGAGGATCTTGGCGGATCGTCCGAGGTAGTCGAGGATCAGTTGGAGCTCTTCAGCGTTGTAACGGGAATAGAGTTCAGTCATCGCTTCGACGAGGGGAGCAAATACTTCACGAAGCGGTTCCAGGTGTTGGTGCACTAGTTCAACATAGACGATCCGCATATCGCTAGGATCCTTCACACGGCGTATAAACCCAGCTTTCTCCAAGCGATTGATCACGTTGGTAATAGCACCTGTCGTCAGTCCCGTGAGATCAGCCAGTTGCCCGGCGGTTGCGCGCCCCATCCCGAGCACGATATCCAGACATTTATGATCCGTTATATTCAATCCCAGATACTTGGCTACTGCCTGGTGGAAGAAGACAGTCTGTGTGGACAGTTCCTTGGAAGCATGCTGCAGTGAGGTGTACAGGGTGTGCAGTTCTTCTAAGTTTTTTTGACGATTCATGTAACATCCCTCGTTTACCTTGATCATGAGTATACGGGTAATGGGCGGTTCAACATCAGCTAAAGCTAAGCTCGCTATCAACTCGATCAAAGTCCAGGATCCAATTCAGACCAGAGTCGGTACCAAAAGCAGCTTTATAACTATAATATAGTATGCAAATGAAGATCGTCATCCGCATATATCTTAATTATTAAGATATATGAACGGCCACAGGTACGCAAACTTCTATCTTTAACAACCTTCGATGCCAAAACCTAAGGTATAACTTCATCGCAGCAACAGAAGTTCCCCATATTAGCAATCCCATAGGATCAATAAGGGTTTATATCTTAATTTTTAAGATAAGTTACAAGACTAATTTTAAGGAGGAGCACAACATGAGTCAAAAAAGAGCACTAATCATCGGCTGTGGAATTGCCGGTCCTGCTGTTGCGATCTTTCTAAAGCGGGCTGGGTATGATCCGTGCATTTATGAAGCGAAGGAGGTTCACAATGATTACACAGGCTTGTTTCTTAATGTGGCACGCAATGGAATGAGAGTCTTAGCTGAACTGGGAGTGGATGAGCAGATCCGCAGAGAAGGCATCGAGATGCGCGCCATGAGCTTTCACAGCAGCAACGGAAAATATCTCGGTACGATTGGCGAGCGATCTGGAGAACCGCAAGGGTATACGGTTAAGAGAGGATTTCCGCATCAAGTGCTGCGCGAAGCGGCACTGCGGGAAGGGATTCCGGTCGAATTCGGCAGGAAACTCGTTCATATGCAGATGACTGATCGTCAAGTCACAGCATTTTTTGAGGATGGAACATCCGCGAAAGGTGACTTCCTAGTTGGCTGCGACGCATTCATTCGCGCACTCGCAAGCTGCTCATGCCGAGCACCGTGGAGCCCGAATATACGGGGTTAATCAGCTTCGGCGGTTTTGCGCGCGGCGTTCAAGTTCCGCATGAACCCGGCACCCAGCATATGATCTTTGGCAAAAGAGCGTTCTTCGGCTATCTGGTCAGAGCGGACGGAGAGATCTTCTGGTTCGGCAATCATGATTATCCGGGTAAACCGACGAGACAAGAACTGCAATCGATCCCCCAAAGAGAGTGGCGCCGCCAATTGAATGAGCTGTATCACGATGAACAACCGCATGTCATGAATATCATCCGGGCAACGCAGGGCGACATCGGCGTCTACCCGATCTATGACATGATCTCTGCTCCTGCATGGTACAGAGATTCAGCAGTATTGATCGGCGATGCGATTCACGCCGTTTCACCCAACGCAGGTTAAGGGGCTTCGTTGGCGCTGGAAGACGCTCTGGAACTCGCCAGATGCCTCCGGGATCTCGGCGGCGTGGAGGAGGCCTTCCGGACATTTGAACTGCTGCGCCGGGAGCAGGTGGAGAAGATCGTCGAATATTCGCGAAGCATCGGCCAGCGTAAGCATGCGAAGAATCCTGTGCAGGTGTTTTTTCGCGATTTGATGCTGCCCTTTTTCCTGAAGCAAGCCAACCATCAATCCCCGGAGTGGTTATATGACTATCGTGTGAATTGGAATGACAAGGTCACTGTATAGAGTATAGCCAGGTTTGTAGAAGTTTCCAGACATATCTATTTCTCGACTAAGTTGGTTCAGACGTATCGGTCTGGGCCTCTTTTTATGCAAGCAAGAAAGTCTCATATTTAGTACTTTACACTATTCGTCGTCGAGAGGAGCATGCCAATAGTTCATTTTTTATTCTCCCATTCAGATGAAACGTATTAACACTGTTCATGAGCCAAGAATTTACTTAAACGGGTTAATCTCTCGAGCATCTTGATCGTAATAAGTCAGTTCCGCTGGAAAAGTCTTTTTTAGATTTTTAGGCAGCTGCACGTATTTTAAGTACAAATCTTCTGAGGATACATCTGCTGTAAAACTGAAATCCTCGTAATATAGGTCAACTTTAATATGGTCAATTTTTAACCCGGGATTTTTCCCATACAATATAGCGTACTTCCCATGATTCGTCTTTATCGTTTTATAGGACGTAATATTTGTTCCATACCCAGAGCTGTTCATTTTAAATTTGTCATTCCAACCTTTCATGAGATGGGCGTAACCGACATTTCCATTCTCTAATTGGAATAACAGCATATAAGAATTTGTGTTGTCTATTTGCACCAGGTCTGCGGTTCTTAGTCCATTGAATTCCGAATCATCATACACCCATTCCTTTAGAACAGATTCTATTGCTGTGCGTTCATTCTCAATATTGTATTGTCTAAAATAGTTAAACAAATAAACACAGCCAACAACCAAGATCAATATAGATACATAAATCCCTTTTCTAACCCCTTTGTTCAAAGTCAGACCCTCCCCCAAAACCATGATCAGCGTTCACTATGTTAACTTAGATAACCTGAGTTTAACATATTTTCCGTGAATATTTCCATTCTGTGGATTAAGTCAATTCGATTGCGATCTGCTCAAGGCCGCGAAGCAGTGATGACGTTTCCCTTCGATACATTTCAGAACAAATGTTTTCATTTCTCCTAACAAGGTATATAATAAAATGGAAAACATGTCAATACGGAGGGAATCTCTTGGAAAGGATTGAAAGGATCCAAAAGCGTATGATGCATCACTTACGCGTCTTGGCTTCTGAGATCGGTGCAAGGCCGATTGGCACGGAAGGGAATCGAGCAGCATCGGCATATATCGAAGGCGTGTTCAGAGGAGCAGGTCTGGAGGTGGAAACCCAATCCTTTGAAGTTCCAGCTTGGAGCAGTGAAGGTGCATATCTGACGATTCATGGAGAACGATTGAGCGTGCAGAGCAACACATTTACGGCACCGTGTGACGTTGCCGCGGAGATATTCCCGATCTGCACGATGGAACAGCTGGAATCATCCTATGATCTGACGAACAAGATCGCGCTGCTGTATGGGGAGTTAACCAAAGAACCTTGGGTACCCAAGGGATTTACCATCCCGCGGCTGTGATCACCGTTGGTACGCAGACCGAAAACGACCTTCCGATCATTCGTGATTGGGACTTCCCTATTCCATCCGTTACTGTCACTCCAGAAGTCGGTTTGCTCCTCCTAACCAACCGCGAATCGACCTCCGTACAGCTAACCATCCACAGTTCTATCCAACCTGGGAGCACGAACAACATCATCGGCAGACTGGCAGGCCGCAGAGAGGACAAAATCATCCTCACCGCCCATTATGATACGGTATTTGGGACAAGCGGCGCCTTTGACAATGCTTCCGGCATATGCGTACTTCTGACGATCGCCGAGTATATGGCTGAGCGGCATCATCATGATCCCGGCTTGGAATTCATCGCATTCAGTTCAGAAGAGTATCTTGGCCTTGGTGATCAAATCTATGTCAGCCGTTATGCCGATCAATTTGACAGGGTGCTGGCAGCAATGAATTTTGACGGCATAGGTCAAACCGTTGGCACCAACAATCTCACGCTGATGGCTGGTTCCGAGGAATTCCTGGATGAGGTCAAAGCGATCAAAGCTAATCACCCATCGATCCAATGGACGGATCCCTGGTATGAAAGCAATCATTATACCTTCTTCTCTCGCGGTGTCCCCAGCATTCCCTTCAGTTGCAGCGGCGTTCAGAACCTGCTGCATACGAGAGAAGACCGAGTGGAATGGATTAGTCCGGCCAAATGTTATGAAGTGTATAAACTTGCCCTGGAGCTCATAGAGATGTTGCAAGACAAAACACCTGAATGGACCAGGGGACGGACGGGAGGGAGAACATGAAGAGAACCATGGGTATGATCATCATTTTTTTCATGTTGGTTTGGCTCTGCGGCTGTTCTCTAGGCGGTCGAATGCATTCGATTCCCAAGGAACTGTCTCTAGTCAAGGAAACGGAGCATGCACTGTTCTATGTGCGGGATACGGATGAGGATTACCGTGACATGATTGAGATCTTATCCGCCGCATTTGAGGAGCATTATGATCGAATTACGGAGATGTTGAGGTTCGAACCGCCGGAGAAGACAGTCGTCTGGATCTATACGGATAAGAAACAGTATCAGGAGATGATCGGCAGGGATACGGAAGGAACTTATGATGCCGCGGATCGGCGCATCAAAGTGTATACCCCGAGCGACTTGAGCCAGACCCACGTGCGCAAAGCCTTTACGGATCAATTGATTCATGAATTTGTACATGCTGTGATCCAGCAGAAGAATCCGATCATCGGTCATGTGAAGTGGCTGGATGAAGGCACGGCTTACTACGTTTCCATGCAGCTCCAGGATGAATTACGGTCGGGGAAGAGAGTTGGAGACCCCTTTCCGGGCCTGGAGAAGTTGGAGGAAAGTGAGTTGTATTTTGAAGAGGCGGGCGGGGAAGCGTATTATTTTTCCGGCTTAATCGTCCAGTTCATCTATGAAACATATGGTGAAGAGGCTTTTCATGAAATCCTTGAAGACCCGGAAGCCCTAGAGTCGATATTAGGAATATCCATCCCTGAATTATACGAGGAATGGAAGGCCTATGTATTGGAACTTTATAAGGATTTGATCTAACAACAGAAGCGCCGGATTCAGCGGGTGACGAGCTGCGTCGGTATGCCAGCAGCATCATCAACCCGTGCGAATCCGGCACTGGAAAAGGGGTCTTATTTTTTCTTAACGGTAATTTTCCAGACGGCATCGTCCAATTGTTCGAATTCCGTTACCTCATGCCCTTCATCCGCAGCCCAGGAGGGGATCGATTCGGTAGCTTGCGTGCAGTCGAAGAGGATCTCCAGCTCGTCGCCGGAGCTGAGCTCCTGGATCGCCTCTTTGGCTTCAATCAGCGGAAAGGGGCAAACTTTACCGATGGATTCGAGCGTTTTTCTCATAGCAATCTCTCCTTATCAAACTTTATTGTCTGCAGCCTCTATAGGCTGTTTATGTTCGTAAATCCGTTCGGCTCATATCAGTTGGGTCCATCTTATCAGGCTGTCGCTGCTTTGCCCTGAACGGCAGTGCGCAGTTTGGCAGGACGGATGAAGATGAAGTAGGAAGCCGTCCAAGTGCCAAGGATCATGAACAGCAATGCAATCCAGCCGGACCAAGTCATCATAGCCGTCATCACCAAGCCGTTGCCGATGGAGCAGCCGCCGCCGATGCTGGCGCCGAATCCCATCAGCAGACCGCCTGCTGCACTGCGAACGCAGGTTTGCGCATCCGGCACGCGAACGCGGAACTCATTGCTGGCTTTGGCGGCAATGAAAGAACCAGCGAAGATCCCGAGTACCAAGAATACGCCCCAATTGATGAAGCTGCTGTCATTGGTGACCAGATATTGCAAGACGTTCGCCGATGGCGTTGTGATGCCGAGACCAAATACACGGCCCGTTGCTGCGCTGACCGGCCAAGCGATCATGGCGATAATTCCGATCAGAACAGCGGTGAAATAAGGATGCCATCTTCTTTCGAACAGCTGATGGGCAAGACCGGTTTTCTTCGGTTTCGGCTGAACGACTTTGCGGCGCGGTTTCTTCGATTCACGGTACAGGATGATGCCGACGATCAGGGTCAGTAATGCGACGAAAAACCAGACATTGACGCCGAAGGTGTCAGCGATTGAATCCGTACCGACGGTATGGCTTCGTACGCTGCTCGTGAAGCTGCCCAGCGGACCGGTTCTCATCATCGCTGCCGAGAGCATATAGGTGAAGAGAGCGATCCAGCTTCCGACCAAGCCCTCGCCAGCCCGGTACCAAGTGCCTGTTGCACACCCGCCGGCCAGGACGATGCCGATCCCGAAGATATAACTGCCGGCTATGGTCGCCCATAGAGGCAAGCTGCCTGCTGTATATTCGAATACACCGAATTGGATTAAAGCAAAAACGCCGATGCTTTGTACAGCGATGGCGATGAGCAAAGCATAGAACATCCGGTTGTTCTTGGCGATGTACATATCGCGGAACCCGCCGGTCAGGCAGAATCGGCCGCGCTGCATGACGAAACCGAGCAGTGCGCCGACGATCAGCCCGGATATGACCATATACAACATGTTGACCACTCCTTAAATGATAGATGATCCTAATTCATAGTTAAACAGTATGATTACTTGAGATAGTCAACATTATATAGGCAAGTCGTCGCAAAATCAACTAGATTTTTCGACATATTTCTTCGGAAAGAACTGGATAAATGAATTGGTTGTAAATAAAACGAGCAACCTCAGTTGCAAGAGATTGCTCGCAGGGTTCGGGCGCGATGGAAAGGATCACTCATCGACATGTTCTGATCGCTCCTTAAAGTCTGTGTAATAGGTATATTGTTAAGTCATAGGCTTGAACAATTCGGTATTGAAATTTTGCAGCAATATACTCATTGTACGATGATTGGTGGACATAGACTAGTTTGATTGTTTTTTGATCCCAGGGTGAGGACGGGGAAAGCGTTTGCAAAAGAATCTGCCGTAAAAAATCACCGTTTCATGAAATTTGCTGTTGCTAGCGGTGAATCAATGGTGTATATTTATTCAGTAAATACATCGAGTGATGCATAAAACATCAGAGGGAGAGTATAATTATGAAAAAATTAGCATGGGGTGTCTTGGCTGTCATCATGGCCGTTGTATTGGCGGGATGCGGCGCAGGGAACAATACAAACGGTACGGCAGCAACTGGAGTAAAAGTCATCGAAATTCCGATGACGCAGGAAGAATATGCGTTCGGAGTAGATAAGAATCAGCCGGAACTGCTTGAAGCGGTGAATGAATTCATCGCGCAGATTCAGGCTGACGGCACATTGGATGAGATCCTGAATAACTACTTCGGCGACGGCGAACCGCAGGCCGTGGAATCCGCCGAACTGGACAACAGCAAGGATCAGCTGGTCGTAGCGACGAATGCGGCCTTTGAACCGTTCGAATATACGAAGGGCGACAAGTATTACGGCGTGGATATGGAGATCGCGGCGAAGCTCGCCGAATATCTCGGCAAAGAGCTGGTCATCAGCAACATGGACTTCGATGCCGTCGTGCTGGCTGTCGGTCAAGGCAAGGCCGATATCGGCATGGCTGGGCTGACGGTGAAGGAAGATCGCAAGCAGTATGTGAACTTCACGAACAAATATTATGATGCGGCGCAGACCCTCATCGTCAAAGCTTCCGATACCCGTTTCGATGACGCGAAGACAGCAGAAGATGTTGAAGCGATCTTAGCGGGGCTGGGCAGTGATACGAAGATCGGCTTCCAGACGGGAACCACGGCGCAATTCTATGTGGAAGGCGATGAGGAATGGGGCTTCAGCGGTTTTGACGTGCAGGGCGTCGGTTATCGTTCGGGATCACTGGCGGTTCAGGATATGCTGAACGGCAACATCGATCTCGTCATCATCGATGAAGCACCGGCCAAATTCATCGTAGAAGCGATCAATGAATTGAACTAAGATTGGAACGAAACATAGATCCAGTTTATCGATAACAAACTACGCGATACTCCGCTGCCCGGCGGAGTATTGCAAATTTATAGGAGCGTATCATGGGAAATTTCGACAAAAAATTAGAACGGTTCTGGGAGGTATTCATCGAGCACGGCGGCTATGTCAAGGTGTTGACCGGACTGCAGAACACCTTGATCATCGCCGTGTTAGGGCTGGCGATCGGGATCTTGATCGGCACGATCATCGCGATCATCAGAGTCTATCCCAAATACAGTCGATTGTCGAAGATATTAAACGGCATCTGCGTATTCTATGTGGGGTTGTTCCGAGGAACGCCGATCGTCGTGCAGCTGCTGCTGGCGTACTATGTCATCCTGCCGCTTATCGGTATGAATCTGCCGGCACTGCAAGTGTGTGTGATCGTCTTCGGTCTGAACAGCGCAGCATATGTATCGGAGATCATGCGGAGCGGAATCCTGTCCGTCGATCCCGGTCAGATGGAAGCGGGGCGGGCCCTCGGCTTGAACTACCGAGTAACGATGCTGAAGGTCGTCGTGCCGCAAGCTGTGAAGAATATCCTGCCGACCCTCGGCAATGAATTCATCGCTTTGATCAAGGAGACATCCGTGGTGAGCTTCGTCGGCGCTGCGGATCTCTACGTGGCCTTTAACTACATCGGTACGAACAGCTACGAATTCATGGTGCCGTACCTCGTGATGGCCCTGATCTATATCGTGCTTGTGGCGATCGCTGCGCTGCTCATCAAGCTGATGGAAAGGAGCCTGAGAAAAAGTGATCGACGTAATTGATCTAAGGAAGAGCTACGGCAAAGTCGAAGTCCTAAAAGGGATCACCACGTCCATCAAGCAAGGTGAGAAGATCGCGATCATCGGCCCGTCGGGAAGCGGCAAGAGCACATTCCTGCGCTGTCTCAACTGCATGGAGGATCCGACCAGCGGCTCGATAATCTTCAATGGGCAGGACATCGCGGATATGCGGGTGGATATCAACGTGCATCGCCGGCAGATGGGGATGGTATTCCAGCATTTCAACCTTTTTCATAACAAAACGGTCCTCGAGAACATCATGCTCGCGCCTGTCTATCTAGGAATCCAGGATCTCCGCAAACAGAAGACGGCGAACGCCATGCTTCGGGTACGGAATCTGTTCAGCAAGAACAAGAAGCCGCTCCATCCGATCACGACGACGGAAGCTAAGATCAAGGCCGAGGCCAAAGAGCGGGCGATGAGTCTGCTCCGGAGGATCGGGCTGGAGGATAAGGCGCATGTCTATCCCTCCACGCTGTCCGGCGGTCAGAAACAGAGAATCGCGATCATCCGTGCCCTGGCCATGAACCCGAAGGTGATCCTGTTCGACGAACCGACATCGGCGCTGGACCCGGAGATGGTGGGCGAAGTGCTCGATCTGATCAAACAACTGGCGGATGAAGGGATGACGATGGTTATCGTCACCCATGAGATGGGATTCGCGAGAGAGGTGGCAACGCGGGTGATCTTCATGAATGAAGGGCAGATCGTCGAAGATGATACGCCGGAGCGAATCTTTACGAACCCGCAGCATCCGCGGACCAAGGAGTTTTTGTCTAAGGTGCTATAATATTAAGGCAGAAAAATAAATCCCTTACGTGTATTGCATCGACCGATCAGCACGTAAGGGATTTTCGTATTGCTTCATTCCATATCCTTATGATTCGCCAGCTTCGGAGCTTCCTTCGGGAAGACGGTATAGCTGAAGCTGATCAGGAAATCAATCGCCAGGATCAGCGACCAGACCATAACCGTTCGATAAAGGGTATAGGTAGCAGGAAATAGTTCCTTAAGAGGTGCCGTGGACGAATGAGAGATCTGGCGGATGAATTCCGTGACGCCGTGCACACCGTCGACCATCAGGATCATCGCAGCCAAGATGGCACAGCCGATCAGCCATGCAAGGGCATGCTGATACCAGCCGATGCGCTCCTCTCTAGCCCGTTCAGCCCCATAGACGGCACGTTTGACCGGCTTCTCGCCGCCGGCGAAGCGGTATTCGAATTGGCGGTCTGCCCAGCGGACCATCTTCTTCCCGTAGACCACGCTGACCCCGAGATAGATGGCAGCCAGTCCGTGGTAGAGGTTGGCCTCGGCGCCGTTACGCAGATCGATGACCGTAGCCGTGAGCAAGACGAGGTCGGTCAGGGGCGTACAGATGAGCAGGATCGCACTTAACCTTGGCATCTTAAGGATATATCTGGTGAACAGCCCCGCTAGGATAAAGGCCCAGAATCCGATCTCACACGCGATGATAAGCAAACCGATCATCTCCGTCACCTCCTTCAAAAAACTGATCCGATGAAATGATTCGCGGATTTATTTAACATAATCTTATTTAGCACAACCGTACTAAATCATACATCATATCTTTTTGTAATACAAGTGTGTTAAAATAAAAATATGCCTAAAATCGTTGATCATGAATTGAGAAAAATACGCATCGCAGAAGCCGCGTGGAAAGTCATCGTTCAGTCGGGGATGGAGCATGCGACGGTGAGAAAGATCGCGAAGGAATCCGGTCTCTCCGTCGGCTCGCTGAGGTATTATTTCCCCACGCAGGCTGAACTGCTGCTCTTCTCGATGGAACTCGTCTCGGAACGGGTGAAGGAGAGGATCCATGCTCATCTGCATCAGCCCAAAGCCGATCCGCTGACAGCGATCAAGGATGTGATCGGCGAGATGCTGCCTTTGGATGACGAGCGACGGGTAGAAACGGAGGTGTGGTTTGTTTTTTCCGCTAAGGCCCTCGTCGATCTTCGGCTGCGACAGTTGAATGAGCAAGTTTATACGGAGATGAGCAATGCTTTCAAACGAGTGATCCAGTTCTTGCAGCAAGTCGGCTTAGTGAGGGCGGACTTGCAAGCGGAGCGGGAAGCGAAGCGATTGCATGCCCTGGTAGACGGCTTAGCCCTCCATCATCTGATGCATCCGGAGAAGCTGACGAAGCAAGCGATCATCGATATCCTGCAGCATCATCTTCGCACACTTCAAACATAGAATGAGGTTGTAGTTCGTACAGGCAGATCATTCAGGAGGGATGGATAGATGGCTTATCAAACGATCAAAGGTGTTCGTGTCTGGGGGACGCCCGACGAAGGGGCGCTTGCGCAAGCGATCCGCTGTGCGGAACACGGGAATGTGGTGCAAACCCTGTTGATGGCAGATCATCATAAAGGCTACAGCCAGCCGATCGGCGGAGTGGTCGTCTATGACGGCCAGATCTCTCCTACGGGCGTCGGCTACGATATCGCCTGCGGCAACAAAGCGGTGCGCACGCTGCTTCATGTGGATGAGATCAGGTCGAGATTGCCGCAGATCATGGATGAGATCGCGGCTGCGATCTCTTTTGGCATTGGTCGCATCAACAAGGAGAAGGTGGATCACGAGCTCTTCGATGATCCCGATTGGGCGGTATACAGATCCATCGGCAAGAAAGTGCATGACAAGCTGAAGAAGCTGGCCAGCGAGCAGCTTGGCACCGTGGGCAGCGGCAACCATTTCGTCGATCTGTTCGAAGAAGTCGGGACGGGCCGGGTATGGGTGGCGAATCACTTCGGCAGCAGGGGCTTCGGGCACAGAACGGCGAGCGGCTTTATCAATCTGGCATCGGGCAGGGATTTCCTGGCCGACGCTCCCGGTGAGAGCATGGACCAAGCCCCCGTACTGCTGGATCTCGACAGCGAGCTGGGGGATATGTATTACCGCGCGATGAAGCTGGCAGGGCGTTATGCTTATGCCGGCAGGGATTATGTGATGCAGCAGGTCCTGTCCATCCTGGGGACTACGGCGGACATGGAAGTGCACAATCATCATAATTTTGCTTGGATAGAAGAACATAACGGCCGCGAGGTCGTTGTTGTGCGTAAGGGAGCTACGCCTTCCGCCCCCGGGCAGCTGAGCTTCATCGGCGGCAGCATGGGGGATATCTCCGTGATCGTGAAGGGCAAGGACAGCGAGGAGAATCGGGATGCCTATTACAGCACGGTTCACGGAGCTGGACGGATCATGAGCCGGACGCAGGCGGCAGGCAAGATGAATTGGAAGACGCGCCGCCGCAGCGGGGGACAGATCAGCACCGAGCAGATGCTTAAGGCCGTTAAGGAATATGGCGTTGAGCTGCGAGGTGCGGGGACCGATGAGAGTCCCTTCGTCTATCGCAAATTGCAGGAAGTGCTGGATGCCCATGCGGAGACGATCGAGGTTCTGCATGTGCTGAAGCCGATCGGCGTCTGCATGGCAGGGCCGGACGAGTTTGATCCTTATAAGGATTGATCTATTGGATCACGGGAGGGGCTGTCCAGGATGTCAGCCATGACGACTGGCGGGGCAGTCCCATTTTGTTTTGTAGGAATTCTGTTTATCCGTGCACGCAGTTGAGCCGACAGGAACTGTCGATTCGCGCGCAGTTCTGGTCTCGACACGGCGGAGTCAACAGGAACTGTCGATTCGCGCACAGTTCTGGTCTCACCGCGCTGAGTCGACAATAATTATCGTCTCACGCGCCGTTACTGCCTCAACACAGCCGAATCGACAAAATCTGTCGTCTCACACGCCAGTCCCGCCTCTACGCACCCTGAATCAATAATCATTGTTGTCACACACTGAATCAGTAAAAAAAACACGCCTATGGGCGTGCTAAATTGCATCGAAGAGTGGTCATGATAACTAATGATGTTGTTGATCAACTTTCGTAATGGCTCACTTTCAGATTAGGTGTTGGCTTCTTCCACGGATTTGCCGAGGAATGCTTGCAGCATCCAGATCTGCTTGTCCAGATAGCTCTTATATTGAAGAAGCATATCTTCCAGGACGGGTTTATCCTGCTCTACAGCCAAGTTAATCGCATGTACAGCGGCATCCCGCGTCAATTGGAAGTCGGCGACGATATTAGCCACCATCTGCTCTGCAGAAATATTCTCGTCCTCGGTGCTTTCCTTCACCAAAGCATGCTTTAGGTTTTGTTCCGTCGTCGAGTAAGGTCTGGTTCCCATGGCCAGCAAGGTTTCGGCCAGATCATCGTACCACTGCGCAGCGTCGTTGTAGAGTTCTTCGAACTTGCTGTGCAAGGTTTCGAAGTGAGGCCCTTTCACATACCAGTGATATTGGTGAAGCTTCGTCCATAGTACAGCGAGATTTGCCACAAGCTGATTCGCGAGATCCTCTGCCTTAGGCTGTTCGCGGTCCAGCCCTTCCCGTTCTGCGCTTGGTGCATTCGTCATTTTCTTCAACCTCCTTTGCTATAGTAACCTTTATTATAGAAGGAAGAAGCACAAAAGGAAATGATTTTCGTCAATAATTGCCAATTCAGCGCGTTAAGGCGATGAACGTCTCTATGCTTGTCTTCATTGCATTCATCGGCAGGACTGGCAGGACTTTCGGTGCAGTCTTGTGCTATGATGGTGACGGAAGGTAAAGGAGGGATCGGCTGGAGTGAGATGTGGTGAAAGAAAATATCGCGTGATCCATGAATGCGGCGATGAGCGGAAAGTCGTCGTGGTTACCGCTCGAACTCCGGCGGAAGCCCGGAAGAAGTTCCGCATGACCTATGGTTCGGAGGGACAGATTATATCCGTAACCCGGGTATAAGGGGCAGATCGTTACATATTAAGATCCAATTGGATTAAGATCCATACGGAAACCCATCAGAAGACCCAAAAATCCGGTAGGCGGCGTGAATGATCAAATCATCGAAATATCATAAGATAACGAATCTTCTAAAGAGGTGAATTAACAGTGAAGTACAGAAGATTGGGCAAGACGAATCTAAAGGTATCTGTAGTCGGTGTGGGGACATGGCAATTCGGCGGTGACTGGGGGAAGGACTTCGAGCAGCGTGAAGTGGATGCCATCCTCAATCGGGCCAAAGAACTCGGCATCAACCTGATCGATACGGCGGAATGTTACGGGCCTCACCATCTGTCCGAGTCCCTGATCGGTGATTATCTGTCGCGGGATCGGCGGGAAGACTGGGTCATCGCTACGAAGTTCGGACACCGCTGGCATGATCAATGGGAGAATGCTTGGGATCCGCAGAGTGTGCTGACGGAGTTCGAAGCCTCCTTGCGCGCGCTGCGCACCGATTATGTCGACCTGCTCCAATTCCACTCGGGCTCCGATGAGGTCTTCGACAACGATGACCTGTGGACGATGCTGGACAAGCAGGTGCAGGCGGGCAAAGTCCGATACCTCGGCATCTCGATCGGCGCGAACGACAACATCTATCAGACGAGCAGGGCGACAGAGGTCGGGGCAAGTGCGATTCAAGTCGTCTACAACCGCTTGGATCAGAAGCCGGAAGAAGAAGTGTTCCCATCCTGCATCGAGCAGGATCTTGGCGTCTTGGCCAGGGTGCCGCTGGCAAGCGGTTATCTAACGGGGAAGTATAAACCCGGCGCTGTCTTCACGGACAATGTCCGCAAACACCACAAGCGGGAAGAGATCGATGAGAAATTGAGATTGGTGCAGCAGATCCAAGAGCAGGAAGTGCCGGAGGGCACGCCGATGGCGGAATGGGCCCTTGCTTGGTGCTTGCAGCATCCAGCGGTCACCTGTGTGATCCCCGGCTGCAAGAGCGTCGAGCAAGTCGAGATGAATGCCCGCGCCGCTGCCTTGGATCTCGTGCGGGATGATCATCCAAGCGCTTGGCGTGACTAAGGAGAGACAGAGACGGTGCCGTGAATCAAGACGTAAGTTCAGACGCACGGCGGGCCGATGATAAGCAGCTAGAAGTTGGAGAGCGTATCACGGCCCGGCGGGCGGGTGCCCAGCAAGCTGAGATAGTAACAAGCCAAGGCGATCGCCACGGAGAGCAGGACGCTGGGCAGCAGCGCCATGCCGCTGTTCTGGAGGTACGTGAAGACCAGTTGACCGCAGATCGCCATGAACAGCATGCAGACGATGGTGGAGATGGAACGACGTAATTCGATATAGAAGCCGATCGCCTTCGATACGGAGAAAAGATTCAGGATCATCTCGACGAGGAAGCCGATGCCGATGGCGAAGGCGACGCCCTCGATGCCCAGACGGCTGCCGAAGATGAGGATGCCGACGGTTCTGATCGCCATGGAGATGGTGAAATTCCACATCGCTGCGTTGGCGCGGCCAAGCCCCAGCAGGATGGCATGCAGCGGCCCGTCAAAATACTGCAAGAAGAAAAAAGGCGCCAAGATCTTCAGCAAACCGCCCGCTTCCGGGCTGTTATAGATCAGTGAGGTGAGCGGCGCCGCCCATTCAAAGAGGATAATCGTACTCGGCGCACCGACGAAGAGCGCGATGCGCATCGCCTGCTCCATCGTGCGATGCATGAGCAGGCTGTTGCGCTGCGCATTGGCTTCACTGATGGCCGGGATCAATGCCGTGGACAAAGAATGCGTGATGAAACTGGGCAGGAACAGCAGGGGCAGGGCATATCCTGCGAGCTGTCCAAACTGTTCCGCAGCAAGCGATGCTCCTACACCGGCAAGACTCAAGCTGAAGGTAACCAGCAGCGGCTGTACAGCCCCATACAGGGAATGGACGAATCCCTGGCCCGTCGTCGGCAGCCCGATCGCTAAGAGTTCAGCAAGGGTCTCGCGCCCCCTATGCAGCGCTTGTCGGAAGGTGAGAACCTTCGGCTGTCTCGCTCGGTCGATGCGGAATCGCAAGGAAAGGAAGGTCAAGCTCGTGATCTCGCTGAACACCGAAGCGGCCATGGCCCCCGCCGCCGCATACTCGATGCCGTAGGGCAGGAGCAAGTTGACGAGGATGAGGATGGCACCGATATTGGCGATATTCTCGAAGATATCGGAGATGCCGATCGTCTTCATCAGCTGTTTGCCGCGGAAGTAGCCCTTGAGGACGGCGGACATGGCGATGATCGGCGAGATCGGCGTGATCGCGAGCATCGCATAGTAAGCGCGCTGGTCGGCTAACAGGAAGGCTGCGATATATTTGGAACACAGCAGGGAGATCGTCGTCAGCGTGATGCCGAGGGTGCCGGTGATGAGCAGGGAGACGACGAGGATCCGTTTCGTCTTCGCATGGTCTCCGCGCACTTCGGCTTCGGCTACAAGCTTCGAGATCGCCACGGGCAGCCCTAGCTCAGTCAACGTGATGATGAGCGGAATGAGGGGCTGCGCCATCATCAATAAGCCGATGCCTTCTGCGCCTAACAAGCGCGACAGGAAGATGAGGCTGATGAAACCCAGGATTCGCGTAACGAATGCTGAAGCGGATAATATGAAAGCGCCGTGTAAGAAAGATTGTTTACCCATCCGTGATCCTTCGCGTCCTCTCAAGAGAATGTGTTAAAGTGAATTTCCTTCCCTTCCTATCTCTATTCACTTGATCGTTGTTGTATGAGAACAAGCTGCGACAAGCATAGGAAATCAAATTCAAGTCAGTATGAAGTCCTGGAACAATGGCTATGCTAGTGATGGTTCGCCCGTCACTTTAAAAGAACGAAACATCAGCCATATATGCAATAAATGTAATTATAACAACACACTATTAAAGCGCTCTAAATCGAATTGTCAATAAATAGACAAATAAAAAACCTTAATGCATTTGACTTTTCAAATTAGAATTAGTATAAATAAATACAGAGCCAATTATAATAATTAATATAAATTAGGAGGAGAGAAAGTATGACGCAGCAATTGCAGCCAACGGTATCTAGACCATTAGTAGGCAGCAAAGTACTTCCTTTCAAAGCACAAGCATTCCAAAAGGACAAAGGTTTCATCGAAGTTACAGACCAAGATCTACTGGGCAAGTGGAGTGTAATCTGCTTCTATCCGGCAGACTTCACATTCGTGTGCCCGACAGAGCTTGAAGATCTGCAGGAGCATTATGCTGAGCTTAAGAAGCTTGGTGTCGAAGTGTACTCCGTATCCACGGACACTCACTTTGTACACAAAGCATGGCACGACGCTTCTGAAGCAATCAGCAAGGTAGAATACATCATGATCGGCGACCCGTCGCATACAATCTCCCGCAACTTCCAAGTGCTCGATGAAGAAACTGGACTTGCACAACGCGGCACCTTCATCATCGATCCGGACGGCGTGATCCAAGCAGTTGAGATCAACGCAGACGGTATCGGCCGTGACGCAAGCACACTGATCGGCAAGATCAAAGCAGCTCAATACGTACGTGAACATCCTGGCGAAGTATGCCCGGCTAAGTGGCAAGAAACTGGAGAAACCCTGAAGCCAAGCCTGGATCTTGTAGGTAAAATCTAAGGACACAACTAAGGAGCACTGATCACATCATGAAATTAGACGCGGACATTAGAGCACAACTTCAGCAGTACCTCCAGTTGATGGAAGGCGATGTTGTGATCAAGGTCAGCGCCGGTTCCGACGATGTGTCCAAAGACATGCTGGCTCTGCTGGATGAGCTGACCAGCATGTCTTCCCGCATCAAAGTCGAACAGGCGCAGCTGCCCCGCACGCCAAGCTTCAGCGTGAATCGTCCGGGCGAGGACACGGGTGTCGTGTTCGCCGGCGTTCCGCTGGGCCATGAGTTCACCTCGCTGGTACTGGCCCTCCTCCAAGTGAGCGGACGCCCGCCGAAGGCCGAGGAATCGGTGATCAAGCGGATCCGGGAGCTCGAAGGAGAGTACCACTTCGAAACTTACGTCAGCCTGTCCTGCAATAACTGCCCGGATGTCGTCCAAGCGCTCAACATGATGAGCGTTCTGAATCCGAGGATCACCCATACGATGATCGATGGGGCGGCGTTTAGAGACGAAGTGGAGAGCAAAGAGATCATGGCTGTACCGACGGTCTATCTGAACGGCGAGTTCTTCGAGAGCGGCCGCATGACTGTAGAGGATATTCTGAACAAGCTCGGAGCTTCCGTAAGTGCTGAAGAGTTCGCGAACAAAGACCCTTACGATGTACTCGTCGTCGGCGCCGGCCCGGCGGGTACGAGCGCAGCGATCTATGCGGCGCGCAAGGGGATCCGCACCGGTCTGATAGCAGAGCGCTTCGGCGGTCAAGTGAATGATACGCTGAGCATCGAGAACTTGATCAGCGTGAAGCACACGGAGGGTCCCAAGCTGGCAACGGCTCTGGAAGAGCATGCGAAGGAATATCCGATTGATATCATGAAGTCTGTGCGTGCAGCGAAGCTCGAGAAGAAGGATCTCATCGAGGTCACACTGGATAACGGAGCCGTTCTCAAGAGCAAGACCGTGGTGATCGCCACGGGAGCACGCTGGCGGAATCTCAATGTGCCGGGTGAACAGGAGTTCAAGAACAAGGGTGTGGCATACTGCCCGCACTGCGACGGCCCATTGTTCGCCGGCAAACAAGTCGCGGTCGTCGGCGGGGGCAACTCCGGTGTCGAAGCGGCGATCGACCTCGCGGGTGTTGCTTCTCACGTCACCCTCTTCGAGTTCATGCCGGAGTTGAAGGCAGACCAAGTGCTGCAGGACCGCCTGTACAGCCTGCCTAACGTCACCGTTCATAAGAACGCGCAAGTGAAGGAGATCACCGGCAGCAGCAAGATGGAGGGGATCACCTACATCGATCGCGAGACCGGTGAAGAGCATCACCTGCCGATGGACGGCGTGTTCGTCCAGATCGGTCTCGTGCCGAATACCGAGTGGCTGGAGGGCGTGCTGGAACGCAACCGCATGGGTGAGATCATCGTCGATGAACGCGGCGCGACCAGCATTCCCGGCGTATTCGCGGCAGGGGATTGCACGAACAGCCCTTATAAGCAGATCATCATCTCGATGGGCTCCGGTGCGACAGCTGCACTCAGTGCCTTTGATCATATCATCCGCAATTGATGGCTTCGCAGGAGCAGAAGGTCCGACCTTTAACAGGTCGGGCCTTTTTGCGTATATTTTGCAAGGAGCGGCAATGTGAACTTTGGTCGAATATGGTATGATTCTAACGTAGGTATGTTGAACGATTGATCGGATCTATAGGATCAGAGCGATCGCATCAGCTTGATTAGAATTGATCGAAGAAAGGATGATACATAGATGGAGATTCCTGTCTTACTCTATCATGTGGTAAAACCAGTGCCGGACCCAAACAATGATTATCAACCTAGATTTCGAAAGTCCA